>JBLYYU010000346.1:0-4497 GCA_048550275.1 Polyangiales bacterium | reverse complement strand
GTGCCAGGCGACCCTTCGAGCGCCGCGTTTCCGCTGCTCGCCGCGGCGATGGTACCGGGGAGCGAGGTCAGCGTCGAAGACGTCTGCGTGAACCCGACGCGGACGGGCCTCTTCGATTGGCTTCGCCTGCTCGGCGCCGACGTCTCCCACCGTGCGAGCGGACACGGCGCCGGCGACGAACCGATGGCCGAGATTCGAGTCGCGCATAGGTCGATCGCCGGCTCGGTCGCCGGCGGCGAGCTGATCGTTCGCATGATCGACGAGGTCCCAGGCGTCTGCGCACTGGCTGCCCTCTCCAAGGGTCAGACCGAAATCCGAGACGCCGCCGAGCTCCGTGTGAAAGAAAGCGATCGCATTGCGACCATGGCTCAGGTCCTCGGCGCGTTCGGCGTTCCCTGTGAGGAGCTCCCGGATGGCATGATCATCACCGGAGGCGCCCGGCTTCAAGGCGCCCAAATCGAAAGCCGTGGCGACCATCGAATCGCCATGTCGGCGGCCTTGCTGGGGCTCATGGCGGAGGGCGAGTCGGTCATCGACGGCGCCGAGGCGGTCGACACGAGTTTCCCGGGCTTCGTCGCCCTGATGCGCTCCCTCGGCGCCGACATCACGGAGGAGACCCTATGACCCGACCACGCCCCGTCATCGCGATCGACGGTCCCGCCGGAGTCGGCAAGAGCACGACCTCCCGCGAGCTCGCCCGCCGTCTCGGCTACACCTTGGTCGACACCGGGGCCCTCTATCGTGGCGTTGCCTTGGCTGCACGAGAGCGCGGCGTCTCCTGGGGCGACGAGGCGGCAGTCACCGCGGTCTGCCCTCAAATCGAGCTTGGTTTTGTATCGCAAGACGATGGAACCCCTAGGCTTTTGCTCGACGGCGCCGATCGGGGCGATGACATTCGAACCCCGGAGATGTCCTCCGGAGCAAGCCAGGTGAGCGCCTATCCGGGCGTCCGCAAGGCCTTGCTCGGCATTCAGCGAGACCTCGGCCGCGAGGGCGGGGTCGTCCTCGAGGGCCGGGACATTGGGACCGTGGTGTTCCCGGACGCTGAGGTGAAGCTCTTCCTGACGGCCTCGGCCGAAGAGCGGGCCCGGCGGCGGGTCCACGATCTCCACGAACGGGGGATTCCCGCAGACCACGACGAGCTCCTCGCCCAAATCAAGGCCCGCGACGAGGCGGACTCGACCCGGGCCATCGCCCCGCTGAGGCCCGCGGAAGACGCGGTCATCCTCGACAGCACGAGCCTCGATATGGAAGCGGTCATTCAGCATGTGCTCGAATTGGTCGAATCCTGCGCCGTCCCTGCAATTGACACCCCTTAACTCCCCTGCTACCCACGTCTTCCCCTGCATTTCCGGGGCTCTTCGAAAGTACGGCCGACCGTGCCGGGCGCTCTCGAACGCACCGGAAGCAGTGAATTTTACATGACCGAAACCACACAAATTCAAAACCCAAACCCAAACCCCGATCCCGACAGCTTCGCAGCTCTTTTTGAGGCGTCGGCAACCCGAACAGACCAACTCCGCGAAGGCGACATCGTCGCTGGGACGATCCTGAAGGTCGGCAAAGACGCTGTCGTAGTCGACATCGGATACAAGTCCGAAGGCGTCATCTCACTTCACGAGTTTCTCAACGCCGAAGGCAACGTCTCGGCGACTCCAGGCGATCAAGTCGACGTCCTGATCGAGAGCAAGGAGAACGAGGACGGCCTCGTGACCCTCTCGAAAGAGAAGGCCGACAAGCTCAAAGTCTGGGACGAGATCAGCGCCGCGTGCGAGCGCGACGAGCTCATCGAAGGCACGATCACCCAGCGCGTAAAGGGCGGCCTCGCCGTGACCATCCGCGGCGGCGTGAAGGCGTTCCTTCCAGGCTCGCAGGTCGACCTCCGGCCGGTCCGCAACTTGGATCGACTCCTCGGACAGACCTTCCAGTTCAAGGTCATCAAGTTCAACAAGAAGCGAGGCAACATCGTGCTCTCGCGTCGTGTCCTTCTCGAGAAGGAGCGCGACCGCCTCAAGGAAGCCACCCTCGAGAATCTGCAAGAAGGTCAGGTCGTCACCGGTACGATCAAGAACATCACCGAGTACGGTGCGTTCGTGGATCTCGGCGGCATCGACGGCCTGCTTCACATCACCGACATGAGCTGGGGCCGCGTCAATCACCCGAGCGAAGTCTTCGAGGTCGGCGACGAGGTCACCGTCAAGGTGCTCAAGTACAACGCCGACACCGAGCGAGTTTCGCTTGGCCTCAAGCAGACCATGGAAGACCCGTGGAATGTCGCCACCGACCACTACGTCGCGGGCAAGAAGGTCAAGGGCAAGGTCGTGTCGCTCACCGACTACGGCGCCTTCATCGAGCTCGAGCAGGGCGTCGAGGGCCTGATTCACGTCAGCGAAATGACCTGGGCCAAGCCGAAGCATCCGTCGAAGGTGCTCGAGGTGGGCCAAGAGGTCGAATGTGTCGTTCTCGACCTCGACGCGCAGAACAAGCGCATCAGCTTGGGCCTCAAGCAGCTCGAGCCCGACCCCTGGACAGTCTTCACGCAGAAGTACAACCCAGGCGACATCATCCAGGGCCGCGTTCGCTCCATCACCGACTACGGCGTCTTCGTCGGCATCGAGGACGGCGTCGACGGCATGGTCCACAAGTCGGACCTCAGCTGGACTCAGCGTATCAACAACCCGGCGGACATCTACCGCAAGGGCGACGAGGTCGAGGCGATCATCCTTTCGATCAACCACGACGACCGGAAGGTCAGCCTCGGTATCAAGCAGCTCTACGAAGACCCCTGGGTGTTCGTGCCGAAACGTTACCCCGAAGGCACCGTCATCGAGGTTCGCTCGACCGGCGCCGACGAGTACGGCGTGCACGTCGAGCTCGAGCGCGGCGTCGAGGGTGTGATTCCCCGCGGCGAGATCAGCGCCGACCTCAGCCAGGAGCCGACCGACATCGTCAAGACCGGCGACATCGTCAAGGCCCAGGTCATTCGTCTCGACGACGACGATCGCACCATCACGCTCTCACTTCGGGCAGCCGAAGGCCAGGACGTGAACCAGGTCGCACGCCCGGAGGAAGCGCAGAAGCGAGTCGCTCCCCGCAAGATCGGCCCAAGCCTCGGCGGCGCACAGGCGACCCTCGGCGACGCGCTGAAGGACAAGCTCGGCGCCATTTCACTCGCGCCCAGCGAGGACGAAGAGGGCGAAGAGCCAGAAGCCGAAAAGGCTTCGTCGGACGAGCCGAGCGAAGAAGAGACGAGCGAGTAAATCGCCGCCTGGCCCGAGAGGCCACGCAGACAGACAGACGCGGGCCCGCTGCTCTTTGATGAGCCGGGCCCGAAGTCGTTTGGTGGGGGGCCCGTTTGCTCTGCCCCCGGGGCAGGCGCGTTTGGCGGGTGTGGGACTGGGCTCTAGCTGCCGCCAGCAGTGTTGGCCAGGTGTGTGCTGGTGTCAGTGTCAGCGTTCGCGGAGGTGTCGACGTCTGCGCGGGCGACGGCGGGATGCGGCGAGAAGGGTAAGACAGGTGAGCAGAAAAAGCGTCTGCTTGAAAGGCGTCGGGTGAGGAGCTGCAGCGCATCCTGGGTTTGCCGCCGCTGAGGGTGGCGCCACGAGCTCGCCGCAGAGATCGGCACCTCTGGCGTAGTCCGGATCATCCGCACACCGCTCGTCCAGTTCGAAGCCGCCGATGCCAGAACGGCACCGACAGGCGTCAGCGAGCCATACTTGGACCGGCTCGCCGTCTCCGGGAGTGCAGCAACCATCGACGTACGCTGTTTGCCCGCCGCAGGCCTCCGCCACGCATGGATTCAGGAAGGTTGTGCCGTCCGCACCGCACACGGGCTCTTCATCGCAGGAGCAATCTGAGCCGCACCACTCGTACTGTGGCTGAATCCACGCTGCTTCTTGCGGGGTCAGACCGCTGTACGACAGCCACTCTCCGACTTCTGGGGACCGCATGTCGTTGACGTAGGCGAAGTTCTCTCGTGCCGCGATCCGGTCCGCTTCGGTCGACCAACCCGACGCGATCATCAGATATCCGACGGCGCACGCACGATCCGCAGAGTCTATGAACACGGGAATCGGGTGCCCAGCGAACGTGTTTCGTGGGAAGACCCCTGCTTCTCGGTACTCGCGCAGATCGACGATGGCCCGCCCGCGCGCTTCGCGCTGCGCCGGTGTCAGGTGCCTCGTGCCCTGCGCCCGCAGGTACGATTCCACGGATGCTAGGTGCCCCTGAATTCGCAACCGGTCCGTAGCCACGACCATTGGCTCCGTGTCGCCGAGAGCGAACCCGGCGGTGCCGAGCACGGCCGCTGTCACAAGGAGGCCAATCAAGACTCTCATCTGAAGATTTTAGCACGCCGCCGCCCGCGCAAACATCTGCGCTCGCTCGCGTTCCCGGTTCCGGTTCCGGTTCCGGTTCCGGTTCCGGTTCCGGTTCCGGTTCCGGTTCCGGTTCCGGTTCCGGTTCCGATTCCGATTCCGATTCCGATTCCGATTCCGT
>JBLYYU010000345.1:0-2754 GCA_048550275.1 Polyangiales bacterium | reverse complement strand
GCCGCCTTCGCCGCCTTCGCCGCCTTCGCCGCCTTCGCCGCCCGCGCCGCCGGTACCACCGGAGCCGTCGTCGCATTCCTCGGAGTCGAGCGTCATTTCATAGGCAGCGCCGTCATCGACGGCATCGCGACCGCTTTGGTCGTGCGGGACGACAACGACACACTCGCCTTCGGTCGCGTTGCCGCTGTCGTCGGTCGCCGACCAGCCAAGCTTGTAGACTCGGCCGTTGCTCCCACCTTGGCGCTCGGAGCGAAGCTGTACGCGGTCGCAGTCGAGGATGATGTCCGGTTCCGTGTTTCCGTCGCCCTTTGCGTTGACCGGTTCGTCGCTCGATGCCCAGTGAAATGTCACCGCCAGGTCAGCGTCACACGCGTCGCGGACGCAGTCCTCGCCCAAGATCGTGTGGAACTTGTGGTTGGGGGGCCAGAGCTCCACCACCTCGGATTTGCCTTCGGGCGGATGCGTATCTTCGACGGTGAGCGTCGACTCACAAGTGGCTTCAACCGAATCGTCTCCTCCATCGGAAGCTGTCGCGGTGACCGTGATCTCGTGGGTTCCAACCTCGAACGGCCCCTCGTCATTCAGCGACAGCTCGATCTCGTCACAGCTCTCCGGAAGCTCACCGGAAGGCTCGAGGTAGATGATGGCCGGGTCCGCGCCGCCGTCTTCGCATTCGACCGTTAGGTCGTCCGGGCAGAGCCATTCCTCCTCGTCGAGGTCTGCGGCGTCCTCCACACAGGATGCGCTGAGCTTCGGCGCCGTCGCACCGACCGTCTCGGAGGTCGAGCACCCCGCCGCGATTGGGATGAGCATGGCTGTCGAGAGAATGAATCGAATTCGGTACGTCATGGGCTCCCTTTCTGACACTTCGTCGCTCTCCAGCCAAGATCGCCAGCTCACAAATTACGAGAAAATACACCCCTCGGGGTGCTAGTCGTCAGATCCTATTCAGTCTGTATCGAACCCCACACAGTCTCGATGTACGAGTATCAGGCCAAACCGAATTCTCTGGCCTTCGTAGGGTCGACCAGTCGAAATTGGTGCGGATGGCGAGGAGACCTGGACTGCTCAGAATGGTTGTAACTTCGCGCCGCGGAGAGCGTTCACAGGGCGGGCAGGCGTACTCTTTGAGGACAGCTCACCTGTCTCGGGTGGCGCGTGAAGCTTGCTCGAGCTCGCCGCCAAGGGCGCGAAGGCAAACTAGGGATTGGATTTGGACACGATGAACAGACTTGCTTGGATTCTTCTCATGGCACCCCTTGGCGCGGTGCTCGGTTGCAGCGACTCACAGGGGGCCGGCGCGCCGTCAGGTCAGACGCTGTACCTTGCACCTCACGCCGATGGGAACAGCTTTGCCTGCGCCACGTGCCACGCCCTCGAAGAACCTGCGTCCGATCGAATGCGCCGTCCCGGACACTCGATCGGCGATGCGGCGAATCGGCCATCGTACAAGAACGGTCAGCTCAGCGAGCTCCTCGATGCGGTGAATAGCTGTCGTGTGGAGTGGATGACCGCGCCGGCTTTCGATGACGAGGATCCGCGCTGGTTGGCGTTGCTCGAGTACTTGACCGAAGTCGCCGGTTCTGCGCCAGCATCCGCCTTGAGCTACCAAATCGTGAACCCCCCGACGGAGCTGGGCGGCGGAGACGCGGGCGAGGGTCAGGACTTGTTCAACGAGTCTTGCGTGGTCTGCCACGGAGTAGATGCCGCGGGAACCGAGCGCGGGCCCGTCCTTCGCGGTTCGCTACTCGACGAAGAAACGATAGCGCGCCGGGTCAGGACCAGCGGCACCGTCGACAGCGAAGTCTATGAAGGCCTGACCGGTGGTCGAATGCCGTTCTGGGCTGCGGACCGGCTGAGCGACGAAGAGCTTCTCGACGTCGTGGCGTTCGTGCTCGCGAACGAAGGAGGCGCCGGGGGCGCAGGCGGACAGGGTGGAAGCGGCGGTACGAACGGCCTCCGTGATTGCGAGAGCACCCACAGCAAGATAGGGCAGGTCGCCGAGCTACAGACTTTTGCCCACCAGGTTTCGGGGACCGCGGTGATCGTCGACGATTGCACGATCCGCGTCGATGACTTCGTCTACGACGGCACGGGTGTCGACGTTCGCTTCTACAGCGGTCTCGGCGGTAACTACATCGGCGGTTTTTCGATGAGCGAGATGGACTTGAGGCGCGCCGGCGGCTACGACGGCAGTGAATCCGTCTACGCCCAGCTGCCCGATGGTCGAACGCTCGATGAGCTCGACGGGATCAGCGTCTGGTGCGTACCCGTTGCCGCCAGCTTCGGGGACGGACTTTTCGCCAGCCCCTAGGAACAACCCATCGTGCCTATCTTGGTCGCTGAAGGCCTCCGCAAAGCGTACGGCGAAACTCGACTTCTAGATGGCGTCGATTTGTCGGTTCACGAGGGCGAACGGGTCGGCCTGGTCGGGAATAACGGCTCGGGGAAGTCGACGTTGGCGCGCATCCTGGTCGGCGAAGATCAGCCAGACGAGGGGCGTGTTGCGCGTCGGCGTGGAGCGAGCATTCGCTATTTGTCGCAGGAGCCCGAGCTGCAGCCCGGACGCAGCGCCCGCGAGATCGTGCTCGAAGGCCTAGGTGCTTGGGCCGAGGCGTATGAGCGGCACGAGGAGCTCAGCCGTTTGATCGCGGCCCAAGAGCCGGGCTGGGAAGCGCACTCCGAGCCACAGGCGGCCGCCGCACAGGAGGTGGAGAGGCTCGGGGGCTGGGAGAACAGCCTTCGAGTCGACGT
>JBLYYU010000344.1:0-14546 GCA_048550275.1 Polyangiales bacterium | reverse complement strand
CCGACACGCCGACCCGCTCGATCTCTTCGGCGCTGAAGCGGCGCTTGGTTTCGGTCTCCTCGCCTCGGGCCGCGGTCGCTCGGAAGACCTCGACCTGAAGGCGCCGGTGGCTCAGAACGTGCTCGACCTCGGAGATGGGTCCGCTTTCGATCTGCGCGCTCAATCCGGCATCCCGAAGCACATCTCGTGCGCTTCCCTCGACCATTGGAACGCCCCAGAGGCCGCCGAATAGGGCCCGATCTCCCTTGAGCAACCAGACCCTCCGGCCCGCGCCCCGCCCGCGCGTCGCGACGACGGCTGCGAGCTTCACGGGGCTGGGCGCCTTTCGTGCACGCGGGATCGGCAGAACATCGACTTCTTCATTCGCGCGCGCTTCGCATTCGGCTGCAACCGGACACGCATCACAGCGCGCTTGCTTCGGAGTGCAGACCGTCGCTCCGAGCTCCATCAGCGCCTGGTTGAATGCGCCGGGCCGCTCCCCGGGCACCAAACGCGCCGCCTCGTCCCAGAGCCGTTTACTCGTCACCGACGCGCCAACCGGCGTGTCGATACGAAACAGGCGAGCAAGTACCCGAGTCACATTGCCGTCGACCACCGGCTCTTCCTTGTCGAAGGCGATACTTCCAATTGCGCCTGCCGTATACCGGCCGACGCCGGGGAGGGCCTGACGCGCCTCGGCTTCTTCAGGCACCTGCCCTCCGTACTGGGCAACGACTTCCCGGACACCCGCGTGCAGAAGGCGTGCGCGCCGGTAGTAGCCGAGCCCACTCCACTGCGAGAGCACGGCGTCTTCATCGGCTTTGGCAAGCGCGCTCGTCGTCGGAAAGCGTTTCAGGAAGCGCTCGTAGTACGGGATGACGGTCTCGACGCGAGTCTGCTGGAGCATGACCTCGGAGACCCATATCGCGTACGGGTCGCGCGTCTCTCGCCAAGGCAAGTCCCTGGCTACTTCGTCGTACCAGGCAAGGAGCTTCCGCCGGATCGAGCTCATCCAAGGTACTCGTAGAAGAGTCGCTCCGGGTTCTCGAGCGTCTCGATCACATCGTAGGCGAACGCGGCGCCAACGTGCCCGTCGACGATTCGATGGTCGAGCGAAAGTGACAGCAGCATCACCTTGCCGACGACGATCTGACCGTCCCGCACGACGGGCTTTTCCTTGATGCGGTGCACCCCGAGGATGCCGACTTCGGGATGATTCAGAATCGGAGTCGCCAAGAGCCCGCCTTGTTTTCCGAGCGAGGTCACGGTGAACGTCGAGTTGCGCAGGTCTTCCGGCGCCACGCTGCCGTCCCGGGCGGCGCGCGCCAAGCTCTCGATGCGAGTCGCGAGCTCGAAGAGCTTGAGCCGGTCCGCGTTCTGGACCACTGGCACCATCAGCCCGGCATCCGTCGCAGCTGCTACACCGATGTTGTAGTACTTCTTGTAGACGATCTCGCTGCTCCGCTCGTCGACGGCGGCGTTCAGGATCGGGTGCCGTCGGAGGGCCTCGGTCACCGCCTTCACGATGAAGGGCAAGAAGGTGAGGCGCACTCCGCGACGCTCCGCCTCCGGCAACAACCGCGCGCGAAAATCGACCAGGCGCGTGGCGTCGCATTCTTCTACGAAAGTGAAATGTGCAGCCGTCGTCTTGGCGTGGTGCATGCGCTCGGCGATCTTTCGACGCATCCCCACGATGGGCTTTCGTTCTTCGAGCGGCGCATGTGGCTGGTCTTCGGTCATCGCTCCGCGGAGCGAAGCCCGCACATCGTCGTGGGTGACGCGGCCTTTGGAACCGCTCGGGCGGACCCGCCGGAGGTCGACGCCCATCTCCTTGGCTAGCCGACGAGTCGCCGGTGTGGCAAGCGGCTTCGCTTCGAAGTACGCGATCTGACCGACCGCGCCCGGGGAAGTGCGGATCAAACGCCGATGCGTCGCGGTCACCGGCCGAACCGAGCTTCGACGTCCAGCTCCTCCGTTGCCATTGCCGTTCCCGTTTCGTTTCGTGGGCCGCGAAGCCGTCTGAAAGAGCCCCGCGCCGGGCAGGTCGTCCTCGATGTCCCCGACAGCCGTCGCAGGCGGCGTCGACGATCGCTGCGCGGCTCCGACGTTCGAGGCCGTCGCCGAATCGAGCGTCAGAATCACCTGGCCAACGTTCGCCACAGCGCCGACGGTGAAGCAGAGCCGTTCGACTGTCCCGTCGCAGGGAGCGCCGATTGTTACGGTCGCCTTGTCGGTCATGACCTCGACCATCGGATCGTCCTCTGCAACCGAATCACCGACGGCGACGAACCACTCGACGATCTCGCCTTCGGTCACCCCTTCGCCGATGTCGGGCAGCTTGAAATCGAGGCGGGCCATCGCTCAATACCTCGCGGTCTCGAGCAGTGCGGGAGCGATCCGATGCGCAAGAGGCAGGTATTCCCGTTCGTGCGTCAGCGGGAAGGGCGTATCCCAGCCCGTCACACGAAGCGGCGGGGCTTCGAGCCGCAGAAACGCCCGTTCGGTGATCAAAGAAATCAACTCGCTGCCGAAGCCGCAGGTCCGAGGCGCTTCATGCACGATCACGACGCGTCCCGTCTTGGTCACGCTCGAAACGATGGTCTCGATGTCGAGCGGCCAGAGGGTGCGAAGGTCGATCACCTCGACGTCCACACCCTGCTTGGCAAGCTCCTCTGCCGCGGTGAACGCCTCGTAGAGCATCGCTCCCCAGGCAACGCAGGTGACCTCTTCGCCAGGACGGACGACCTTCGCCTCGCCAAGCGGCACGGTGTACGAGGCGTCGGGAACCTCCATCTTCACCGCCCGATACACCCGCTTCGGCTCGAAAAAAACGACCGGATCCTCGTCGCGAATCGATTGAAGCAAGAGCCCCTTCGCGTCGTAGGGGTTGGACGGGCAGACGACCTTCAAGCCGGGGGTGTGAATGAAAAGGGCCTCGGGCGATTGGGAATGGTATTGACCTCCACGTATTCCGCCGCCGTACGGCGTGCGCACCACCATCGGTACATGGAACTCCCCGGCCGTCCGGTAGCGATACTTCGCCGCCTCACTCACGAGTTGGTCGAATCCCGGGTAGATGAAATCCGCGAACTGAATCTCGGAGACCGGACGAAGCCCGTGGAGCGCCATCCCGATGGCGGTTCCGAGTATCCCTGTCTCCGAAAGCGGCGTGTCTAAGACGCGCTCCGGGCCGAATTCCTCGAGGAGGCCCTTCGTCACCCGAAAGACCCCGCCGAGCGCGCCGACGTCCTCGCCCATCAAGACGACGCTCTCGTCTTCCCCGAGCGCGCCGCGAAGCCCGCCGTTGATCGCTTGGACGAGGTTCATCTGAGTCACGACTCGTCCTCCGAATCGATGGCGCGCGGCCCGCGTACGCACTGCTCTTGCTGCTCGCGAAGGTGCCAGGGCTGCTCCTCGTAGACGTCTGAGAACATGTCGCCGAGCTCCGGTGGGGGCTTCGCCTCCGCACGACGCACGCAGTCCTTGATCTCCGTATCGCAGATCGCCAGCCAGTCCGCGTCGAGGTCGTCGTCCCAGACGCCACGTTGCGCGATATGCTTCCGCAGGCGGATCAACGGCTCGGCGCCACGGCGAGCCTCCACCTCTGCCTCGCTCCTGTAGATCCGTGGGTCATCGGACGTAGAATGGCCTCCGAGTCGGTAGGTCAGGAGCTCGACGAAGGTCGGACCACCCTGATTGGCGGCGCGTTGAACGCCTTCGCGAACCGCCCGCCAGACGGCGAGGACGTCGTTGCCGTCGACCCGAGATGAGGGGATTCGGTACGCGGCCGCCTTCTCGGCAAACGTCCGTGTCGCCGTCTGTCTCTCGGCCGGCAAGCTGATCGCGTAGCCGTTGTTTCGGCAGAGGAACAGAGCCGGTGTCTGATATACGCTGGCGAAGTTCATCGCTGCATGGAAGTCGTTCGAGCTCGTCGCCCCGTCGCCGAAGAAAACACCTACACATTCATCGAGACCTCGTGTCTTGGCCGCCATCGCTACACCGACCGCGTGCGGGATCTGAGTTCCGATCGGCGCGCTGACCGACAGGTAGCGATGCTCTCGGCTAAATGTGTGGTCTGGCATCTGGCGGCCGTGGATCGGGTCGCCAGCGTTCCCATACATGTGGTCGACGTACCGCTGGAGCGGGTATCCGCGCCAGAGCAGCGCACCCACTTCGCGATAGCAGGGCACGATCCAATCCTGATCGCGGAGCGCTGCGGCCGCTCCGATGATCGCGGCCTCCTCACCTAGCGAACCGACGTGAAACGCGATTCGCCCCTGGCGCTGGATCTTCTGCAGCCGGTCATCGACGACTCGGGTTCGCACCATCGCCTTGTAGAGCGCGACGACCTGATCGATCGACAGGCCCGGGTCGAGCTGCGGGTCGAGGCTACCGTCGTCTCGTATGACCTGCATGCACTCCCCTTCAGCCGAGAACGTCCAACTTTCGCTTCTTGCCGTAGCGATTCATCGCCGGCACCGCCGCGCCCGATTGGCTTGCCTGTTGCGCCACCGCCCCGGTGAGAAACACCTCCGCCGCCCTGTAGCTCGAGCGAACCAGCGGCCCTGAAGCGACGAAGCGGAAGCCCATATCGAGCCCCGCCTGCTCGTATTCCTCGAACTCGGCGGGTTCGACATAGCGTTCGACGGAGGCGTGCCGCTTGCTCGGCCTCAGGTACTGGCCGATCGTGAGCACGTCGACGTCGGCGTCACGCAGGAGCTGCATCGCATCGAGGACCTCTTGCCGCGACTCGCCGAGCCCGACCATCAGTGAGGTCTTGATGATGGAAGCGCCCAGCTCCTTTGCTGCGACCAGAGTCTCGACCGAGCGATCCCAGGAGCAACGCACGTCTCGAATGCTTCGCTGCAATCGTGGCACGACCTCGACGTTGTGCGCGAACACGTCGGGGCGGCCGTCTACGGTAACGACACGAATGTCGTCTCGAGATCCGCGGAAGTCACCCACCAGAGTTTCGACACGGAGCTCCGGGCTGTGATGCTTTATCCGCCGGACGGTCTTTGCGACGTGCGCGGCACCGCCGTCCGAAAGGTCATCGCGATCGACCATCGTCAGCACGACATACGCGAGCCCCATTTCGGCAAGCGACAGGGCCGTGTTCTCCGGTTCGTCGGCGTCGACGAGACCGCCAGGCTTTCCCGTCTGCACCGAGCAGAAGCGGCAACCCCTCGTGCAGGTCTCTCCGAGAATCATCACGGTCGCGGTGCCCTGCCCCCAGCACTCGAAAATGTTTGGGCAGCGCGCCTCCTCGCAGACCGTGTGCAGACTGCGCCCGCGCAAACGGGACTGGAGGCTGTGGAACTGCGCCTGCTCCGGCCCCGCCGGGAGCCGCACGCGAAGCCAATCAGGTTTGCGAGCTGGCAAAGTCATCCACTGCTCCAAGGGGTCCCAAGCCAAGCTCTTAGAGGGGTGCCTCCCCCCTGTCAATCATGCCTAACACCACGAATTGTGACGGTTTCTCCTGTTTAACGCAATCTCTTGAAATGCGGGGCGATTGGGCGCAATATTTTCGCGAATGGTACTTTACCAGGGGCTTCCGGGCCCCATAATGGAACGTCGCAGCAGCTCATACCCGTGAGGAGCAACTCGATGGACGATGAAAGAAGGCCTAGGCGCGCTGGACCGGTGGAACGACCCGGCGCTCTCGGAGGCAAGCGAGATCTCAACCGACGCAAGCGTGTTCAGGACCTGGTCGACGCGGGCCTTTCGCTCTTCCTCGCGCGGGGGATCGAAGCGGTCACCATCGATGAAGTCGCCCGAGAGGCCGGCATGGCTAAGGGCAATTTCTACCGGTATTTCCGGGACAAAGCTGACCTGGTCGAGGCCGTAGTCGAGCCGGTCGTCAGCTCGACTCGGCATGCGCTTCAGGAGTGCGACGCGCAGCTTCAGGATGCGGCGGATCGCAACCAGGCGGTCGCGGCATACGCTCAGCTCGGCAATCGGCTCATCGGCTCACTAGCGATGTATCCGGACGCCATGTGCCTCTACCTGCAGGAGCGCCGTGCCCCCGCCACGACAGCGCGGCAGGCGATCTCCGATCTCGCCGCCGAGCTCGACGACCGCGCTATGAAACTCAGTCAGATCGCCGTCGATCGCGACTTCGTAAGCGTATCCGATCCCCGGGTGAGCGCGATTGCGGTCCTAGGAGCAGTCGAAGCGTTGGCCCTGGCTTCGGTTCGAAAACAGGTCGAGATGGACCCCGTGGCAACCAGCAAAAGCCTGATCTCGATCGTGCTCGAAGGGCTTCGCGGTTAGCCCGCATAGGAGTTGTCGGAGCATCGTTCTGGGTGGCCTAAACACCTGTCCAGCCTGAAACTACCGTTCCGAGCGCTTCTTCTTCACAATTGAGCGGATATGGCGGGGAGGCTCATCTTGACCGCAGTGGCGCTTTTGTCGGCGGCACTGCCCGGCGTCGCATACGCGGCGGGCGGTCCCGCTGCGGCCAAGGGTGCGGGCGAGCTCGGAACGGTCGTCGTACTCGTCGTCGTCATTGGCGTCGCGTACGTTCTCGCGCACAACGTCGTCGAACGCCTGCAGCGCCGCTTCCTCGTCGTGAGCGGCGCGGAGTATCTTCTGCTCGGCTTCCTGCTCGGCCCGGCCTTCCCGGCGATCCACGCATTCGATAACGTGACCGGCTTGCTGCCGATCATCGCACTCGCCGCCGGTTGGGTCGGTCTCTTGCGCGGCACGGACTTCGACTTTGCAAGCCTTCAGAAGCTCGATCCCGCCACCTGGCGCGTCGTCTTCTTGCACCATCTCCTACCCGGCGTCGCAGTCGGACTCGGCGCGTACTATTTCTTCACCGAGAGCGGCTGGGTCGAGACGACGGCGCGCGGCGCCGCTCTGGCGGCCTCCGCGCTCGCGTGCTTCGCTGCTGCCGATTCCACCGAGCCAATCGATCTACTCGCGAGACGCTACGAGATCAGCGGCCGGCTCACCTCACTTCTTCGCAACGGAACGCGGCTCGGCGACATCGCGGTCATCCTGGCGTTCGGCCTCATCTTCTGTGTGTTCCACGAGAACGCTCCCCAGGCGCAAGACTACTCGCCAGCGCTCTGGGCCTGGGTAACGGTTCTTCTTGGTGCAGCGCTGGGGTTTCTCTTCTCGCTCTTCCTGGCGGGAGACGAGTCGGATAACTCCCGGTTCTTGGCGCTGGTCGGCATCATCGCCTTCGCTTCGGGAGGCGCGTACTTTCTCGAGCTTTCCCCGCTGGCGGTGAACCTCTCGATGGGTTTCGTTCTGGTCAACTTCGCGCGAGGGGGCCAGCTCCTGCACACGACGCTGGAATCGACCGAACGCCCGATGGCGATCGTCCTCCTCATCTTCGCTGGAGCGCTTTGGGAGCCAACGCCACTCGTACCCACGCTCGTGGCACTCGCGGGATTCCTAGCGGCGCGAACGGGCGCGAAATGGATTGCCAGCGTGATCGCGGGCTGGGGAACGACAATTCGCAAGGACCTTTTCCGAGGCTTACTGGCACACGGCGACGTGACGCTGGCGATGGCAGTCTCGTTCCGGCTCGTCTTTGAGGGCAGCGCGGCGAACATCGCATACTCGGTCGTGCTCGGCTCAGTCATCATCAACGACCTGATCGCGCCGCGCCTGCTCCGAGGCCTGCTCGTCGACGAGGGCGAAGTACAGCGCGAGCTCAAGGGCAGCGATTCTCGAACATCGATCGAGGTGAGTACCAGATGAACATCGTCGTCATAGGTTTGGGCGAAGTTGGCCGTCACTTGTTGAGCGTGCTCGACAAGGAAGGCCACGACATCATCGCCGTCGATTCGAACGCGAAGGCGGTCCAGTACGCCGAGGAGCACTACGACGTCGCATCGATCGTCGGCTACGGCGCGAGCGAGACGCTTCTCAAGATCGCCGGTGTGGGCCGTGCAGATTTGGTAGTCGCAGTTACCAATCACGATGAGATGAACTTGATCGCCACCCTGGCCGCAAAACAGCTCGGCGCGAAGCATGTCGTGGCCCGGGTTCAGGGTACCGCCTGGTCCGAATGGACCGACGGCATCCGCTACGGCCTGCTCGGTGTCGACGTGGTCATCAACCCGCGTGTCTTGGTCGCCCAGGAGCTCAGCCGTATCGCTAGGTCGTACGGGGCCTCGGACGTAGTCGACCTGGCACAGGATCGGGTCGAGCTCGTGCAAATCGACCTCGATGAGTCCCGCATGCTCAACAAGCCCCTGTCCTCGGTGGAGCTGCCGCCGCATACCCTGGTGAGTGCGGTCGTTCGCGACGGGGAGCTCTTCGTCCCCGGCGGTGCCGACGTCCTCGTCAAGGGCGATCGGGTGTACTTGATAGGCAGGCCCGAGGGCGTCCTCGCCGCGGAACGCCTCTTCAGCAAAGAACGAGAGGCGCGCCGGGTCTGCATCGTCGGCGGCGGCGTCGTTGGCAAGGCTCTGGCGCGCGAGCTGCTGCAACAGCAGGCGACCGTCATGATGATTGAGAGCGACCTGGCGACTGCCGAAGAGATCAGTGGTGAGTTTCAAGGCATCGAGGTCGTCCATGGCGACGGCACCGACGGCGCGCTTCTCGCCGAAGAGGAAGTTGGCACGTACGACCTGTTCGCCGCGGTCACGAAGCAAGACGAGATCAACCTCATGGCGGCGCTTCTCGCCCAGCGCGCCGGTTGCAAGCGAACGGCCACCATCGTTCAGCGCGCGGACTACGCAGCGATCTACCGGCAGCTCGGGATCGACATCGTTCTTTCGCCGCGCACCGTGGCCTCGGACCAGATTCTCCGTTTCTCCAGAGGCGGCGGCCTACACAGCTTGACGGTTCTCGAAGACGGTCAGGCCGAGGTCGTCGAGCTCACGGCGAGCCCGAAGTGCCGCGCGGTGAACAAGCCACTCCACCGGATGAACCTGCCACGCGGCTCGCTCCTTGCTGCGATCGTGCACGGCGATGACGTGATCATTCCGCACGGCAAAGACGTCGTGCACCCGGGCGACCGCGTCATCCTGATGACCACCAAGGATTCCCGCGCGACCGTCGAGCGCCTCTTTCGACCGAGGGGTGAGTGAGCACGAAATCGAGAGACTTCCGGGGTGTGATTCGACCGGTTGGAGCCGTCGTGCTCGGGATCGGCGTGATGATCGCCCTCTGTGCGGGCGTGGGCATGCTCTGGGATCACTTCGCGCCCGACCCGACTCGGCCCCAAGGCGGCGCTGCCGAGCTGGCTCTGTCCGCGATCATCGTCTCGCTGATCGGCCTGGTCGCATTCTTCTATGGCAATCGTTTCGTCTCGGAGCGCATCTCGCGTCGCGAGGCATTGCTCGCCGTGAGTCTGATCTGGGTCGCCGCGGGCGCCTGTGGGGCGGTTCCGTTCATGCTCGGCGCCGGAATGTCAGCCACGGACGCCTTCTTTGAATCGGTCAGCGGCCTGACGACGACGGGCGCCACGGTCATCGGCGACATCGAAGGCCGGCTCTCCCGCCCTCTTCTGCTCTGGCGGTCATTGATCCAGTGGCTCGGCGGCATGGGTATCGTCGTCTTGTTCGTCGCGGTCTTCCCCAATCTCGGGGCGGGGGGAAAGCACCTGTTTCGTGGCGAGGTGCCAGGGACCACGGCCGAGGGCCTCCGGCCGCGCATCGCCGAGACATCCTTCGCACTCTGGAAGCTCTACGGCGTTCTCACCATCATCGAAATCGCCCTGCTCAAAGTCCTCGGTCTCGATCTCTTCGACGCCGTCTGTCATGCGTTCACCACGATGTCGACGGGCGGCTTCTCGACTCTCGACAGCTCGGTGGGCGGCTTCGACAGCGCCGCGGTCGAGTACGTGATCGCCTGCTTCATGTTGATAGGCAGCGTCAACTACGGGCTGTACTACGGCCTATTGAGAACCGGCAACTGGCGGTCGCTGGTGCGCAACATCGAGTTCCGCTGGTATGTGGGGATCGTCGCGGTTGCCGTCATCGTTCTGACCATCCTGAACCTGAGCGTACACGAAGAAATTCTGACCTCGTTCCGCTACTCGTTCTTCATGGTCGCCACGACGATCTCGTCGACCGGATACGGAACGGACGACTACAGCGCCTACAGCTCCTCGGCCCTCACGATAGTGATCCTGCTGATGTTCGTGGGCGGCTGTTCCGGCTCGACCGCAGGCGGAATCAAGATCGAGCGCGCCGTGCTGATGGGCAAACAAGCGGTCGCGCAGATCCAAAAGAGCTTCCGGCCGGCCACGGTGCAGCTCGTCCGCATGGGCCGCGCGGCCGTCAGCAACCAAGTCCTCTCCGATGTAGCGTCGTTCTTTCTGATCTACATGGGATGCATCGGCGCTGGCCTGCTCTTCGTAACGCTCGTCGAGGGGGTGCCGGTGCCGACCGCGTTTGGCACCATGCTGACCTGCCTCTCGAACATGGGCCCAGCCCCCTTCCACGTGGGGCCTGACAACTTCGCCGCCTACTCCGCGGGCAGCAAGCTCTTCTTCGCGATCGCAATGCTTCTCGGACGGCTCGAGTTCTTCACGCTCTTCGCGCTCGTATTGCCAGGGTTCTGGAGGCGCTGATGACCGGTGCCTACAGCATGCCCCCGCCCGGCGAAGAGACCCACGCTCGCCGTCAGATCACGGTCATCGTGCTGCTTCTCTTCGGCATGGCGGCGCTCTATCAGTTCGAGCAGTTCGCGAACCACCCCTTCGACCCGAGCGGGATGCTGGCCTTCGGCTTCGTCGTTCTAGCGAGCTACACGATCGGCGGCCTAGTCGGGCAGATTCGTTTGCCGCACATCACGGGGTACCTGATCGCCGGCCTGCTCTTCGGCCCTTCGTTTGCCAAGTTCCTGGGCGGCTTCGATCTGCCCGCGCCCTTCGACAAGGGCATCCTCAACGACGACGTCATCGAGCAACTCAGTCTGTTCGATACCCTGGCAGTCGCCCTGATCGCCCTGACCGCTGGCGGCGAGCTCAAGCTCGAGGGCCTCAAGAAGGGGCTGCGAGCGATCAGCTCGATCCTCGTCGGACAGGTCGTGTCGATCGGCGTCCTGGTGACCGCATTCTTCTGGCTCATCTCGGGCGCGGTGCCGTACATCGGACTGCCTGGGGTCGCCGGACTGCCCATGGTGGCGGCTCTATCGGTAGGCGCGATGGTGGCTTCCGTGTCGTTGGCGACCTCCCCAGCGGCGACGATCGCCGTGATCATGGAGTCGCGAGCCGCCGGGCCGATGACCCAGAACGTGCTCTCGGCGGTCGTGCTGAAGGACGTGATCGTGGTCGTGGCCTTCGCCGTGGCGCAGGTCGTGGTCGCCCAGCAGGTCGGCATGGGCGCCATCGAAGGCGGCATCGCCGCTTACCTGCTGAAGCACATCGTCTTCTCGATCGTCTTTGGCGCGGTTGCGGTCGGCGGCCTGATGGCACTCTACATCCGCTACGTCAATCAGGAGCTCCTGATTTTCGTCGTTGGCGTCGTGTACCTGGTCGCCTTCATCGCGAATCAACTCGGTTGGGATCCGGTGCTCGTCTTTCTCGCGGCGGGCTTCGGCGTGTCGAACTTCTCGAAGACGGGCCATCGGCTCATCGAGACCGTCGAGCGGCTCTCGCTCCCGGTCTACGTCGTCTTCTTCACGCTCGCGGGCGCCAAGCTCCATCTCGAAGAGCTCCGCCAGGTGGCCCTCTTCGCAGTCGCCCTGGTAGGTGTCCGCGGCTTCGCGATCTACTCCGGCACCAAGCTCGGCGCACACCTTGGGAAGGCCGACGAAGCCACGAAGACGTTCGGCTGGATGGGCTTCGTCTCCCAGGCCGGTGTGTCGATCCTGCTCGCCGCGCTGGTGGGCCGCAACTTCGGCGAGCTCGGACGCTCACTCGAGACTCTGATCATCGGAGGAGTCGCGATCAACGAGCTGATCGGTCCGGTCATGTTCAAGATGGGCCTCAGCCTCGCGGGGGAAACCAGCGCGAGTCGCAAAGCCGACGCGCCCGCTCGGCACCTGTCGGTGAGACCGCCGTCGATGCGACCCGAGAGCGAAGACGGCGCCTCGAAACAGCTCGAACCCTGGCCGGAGCATGTGGGCGCGAAGAACCTATGGGGCGATCCGCTTCAGACGAAAAGCCCGGAGCTCAACAGCCGCACTCAGGACTTGGCGGGCGACCTGCAGAGCATCGTGCGCGAAGTATCGACCGGCCCGCTTCGCGAATTCCAGGTCGATGCCGGCAAGTACCTCCGTGACCTTCGGCGTGAGTTCCTCCGCCATCACCGGCGGCTGACGGTTCAGGCCCGGGCCGAGGACGGAGCGGACCGTGATGAGCTAGTGACGATGCTCCGCTCGGCCCAGTCGGAGCTGGCGGCGCATTGGAGGGGCATCGTGCTCGGCCGCTCGGTCACGCTCGCCAAGCTGACCTGGACGCCCGAGAACATGCTCGAAAACGTCGATGGAGTCGTCGACCAGCTCCCCGAGATCGTCACCGCGCCATTCGAGGACACCAGCTACGAGACCAAGAGCGACGACTCGCTTTGGAAGCGTGCTCAGCGGGGCTTCCTTCGCTTGCGGCGGAACTGGCGGAAGACGTTCGGGCAGACGCCTCCGACCCGCGATGTCCGGCTGCGCGCCCTCGGACGCTACCATCTGTCGTACGACGCGCCGGCCCGTCTAGAGGGATTGGCCGCGCTCTTCGTCGAAGCGGACCGGCACCTCGCGGCTCGCACCCGGAGTCTCTTCGACGGAGTGATCGCCGGCTACGACGACATCGTGAGCGTGTCGAGCGACCCGGACGCCGATCTCGAAGGGCAACTCGTCCGTCTCCGCCATGACGTCGAAGAGGAGCTCGCACTCGCACTCGATGAGACGGTACGCATCACCGGAGATGGCACACATCGGGCGGCCACCGCCCTGGCAACCGGCTTCGTGCACATGAAGGACGACGTCCCGGTCTACGGCACACTGGACCTCCGCACCGGCGAGCGGCGTACGAGCCGGCGATTTGCCACCCGAATGCGGGCCATGGAGACGCTCACCAAGGACGTCTCGAACCTGCGCAAAGCGAGCTCTGCGGAATACAGCTCGCTCGCGATGGAGCTCGAGCTGCTTGGGCTCGAGGCGCGCATCAAGGACAACGTCGCCGAGTACGTTCAACGGCTCACGAACACCGTCAATCGCCGGGCGACCACGCAGGTCGTGCGGGTCAGCGACACCCTCCAGAAGTCGCTCGCGGAGCTCGATGTGGAGCTCGAAAGCGACTACTCGGGCGAGGAGCTGGCCGCAGCACTCCGGAAGGCGACCGAAGCGCCCGCCAAGGCGACCGGAGAGGCCGCGCGCGTCACGACGGAACTCTACCAGGACCTGAGCGACGACTCGAAAATCGCCCCTCTCCTCGACACGCTGGTCGAGGCCTGCCGTGCGCTCACGCCGCGCTACCGCGTCACAGTAGGCCAGCGGCAGACCGGCGAGTGGCGTCTGCCCGCTGCCCTGCCCGAGGTCGAAGTGCCGTTCCGTGAGGTCGTGCTCACGTACATCGACAGCAGGGTGGCGCCAAAGCTTCTCGCGAGCCGTCGAGAGCTCGCCGAACGTGTCCAGCCTCTTGCGAACCTGCTTCAAGAGCTCGAGCGAGTCGTCGCGTTCAACGTCGAGCTGGCGACGGCCGAGCTCGAGATCGTGCACGACGAGGCGATCCCCGAAGAGATGCACACCCTGCTCCGGGAGATGGTCTACGGGCAGCTCGAGCGCAGCTACAACTCGCTCGAGGAGATCCGAGTCGAGGCCCAGGGCTGGCCGGCGATCATCGAGCGCGAGATGCGCGACGCTGCATTGGGCACTCTCGAAACGCTTCGCGGAGAGCTGGCAGAGGGGTCCTTCAGCCGCTCCCGACTCGAAGCGATGCGCCGCGCGGCAAGTGGGCTCCGCATGATCGACAAGGCAGAGCGTGTGCCGCGGATGAAACGCCTCAAGGCGCAGCTTCGCAACGGGATGCGCGCCCTGTTCGGCGAGGAACGCCTCGAGCGCTGGAGCGAGCGCCTCGGCCTGACGCGCGCCTTGCCAACGGAAGAGCTTTCAGCAGGAACGTTCGCCGCGCCCCAGGTCGGCACCGACCTGCCACTGGTGTACCGGCGACTCTTCGCGGCGGACACCATGGAAGCCGGAGACGTCCTCACCGGCCGTGACGCCGAGATTCGTCGCGCGGAGTCGGTCCTGTCGAGCGAGGCCAAGGGGCGCCTTCGCTCGGTCGCGCTGATCGGAGTCGATGGGGTCGGCAAGGCCGCCGTGTCGAGCGCAATCGTCCGAAGCCGGCGTTGGAAGAACGTGAAACGCGTCGTCTTCAGCGCGCCGGTTTCGGTCGAAGACGTGGACGCGATCTTCCAGGATTCGCCGGAGGGTCAGCTCGTCGTCGTAGACGGCCTCCACTGGATGCTCTCGATGGCGCCAGGTGGCTTCGACCCGCTGCGCCGCTTCGTCAAAGGCATCATCGAAGAGGGCGGGCGGCGGCGCTGGCTGGCGCACGGGGCGGTCCTCTTCTGGAACTTCGCGTCGACGGTCGCGCCCCTCCGGGATGCCTTCCCCGAGGTGATTCGACTCGACCCGCTGAGCGAGCAAGAGCTGCAGGCGGCAGT
>JBLYYU010000343.1:0-5149 GCA_048550275.1 Polyangiales bacterium | reverse complement strand
CGGAATGCCGAGCCCGTCCTCGCCGGCAAGCCTCCGGAGTCCACGCTTTCGATCGAGCGTGCATCCGACTTGGCTCTGATCCTCGCGTACGTGATCTCCGTCTCGCTCTACCTTCACATTCTCGCTTCCTTCGTTCTCGGTGGGTTCAACGCAGACACCGACCTCAACGAGAACATCATCACCACCGCGGTGATCGGCGTGATCATGCTCATTGGGATGACCAAGGGTCTGGCTCCACTCGAAATCCTCGAGACCTGGGCGCTTTGGATCACCTTTGCGATCATCGCGCTCTTGCTCGTGGGTTTTGCCTATTTCGACTGGAACGCCTGGCAATCGTCGGCCGGTATTCAGATGCCCGAGCCGCTCAAACACACGACTTGGGAGGTGCTGACGATTCTCGCGGGCACCCTCATCGTCGTTCAAGGGTTTGAAACGCCCCGCTATCTCGGTGATGAGTTCGACGCCGCCACTCGAATCAAGGCCTCGCGTTGGTCTCAAATCATCTCTACGATCGTGTACATCGCATTCGTCGCCCTCGCCCTCCCCCTCACGCATCTTCTGCACGGCAAGTACGACGACAACAGCCTCATCGAGCTCGCGAGATTTGCGTCCCCTCTGCTCGTCACGCCTCTGATCATCGCCGCTGCGATGAGCCAGTTCTCGGCGGCGGTCGCGGATACGATGTCCGCCACGGGCAACTTGGAAGAGGTCACCGGTCACCACCTCAAAGAGAAGTTCGGATACCTCTTGATCGGCGGCGGTGCGATTGCGCTAACCTGGTCGGCCAGCACGTCCGAAATCGTCGCCCTCGCTTCCCGAGCGTTTGCATTCTACTACTTGCTCCAGTGCTTCGTCGCGTTCACCGTCAGCAAGTCGTCTGCGCAGAAGCTTGGGCTCATCGCGATTTCGGCGGTGCTGGCGTTCATTACGGTCTTTGCCGTGCCCGCTAGCTAACGGAGCGGACGGGGAGAGTCGAGAAACGAAGCCTGCGGCGGAAGACCGGGCGTTGATGATTGGTCTCACGACAATTGCGTTCGTATTGTAATATTGCCGTGTTGACACATTTCATGACTGGGTAATACAATATTACAGTGGAAATGAACTCCGCTCTCCCTGCGCGTCGCCGGGCGGGTGGGTTCCCACGTGTATGACCCGATCAAGACGAGCTCTTACATGGACCCTTTGTTGGCTTTGCCTCGGCGCAATGGGTTGCGCGGACGTGCAGCCGCAGGGGGAGCCGGCACCGGAGGCGTCGACCGAAGCAATGCCACCGGCGTTGCGCGCTGCTTGGATCCAACGGGTGCAGACCTCGGCCGGTCCCGAGTACGCGTTCGTGCCTACTGCGGCTCGTCGGTTTGAGGCGAGGCATCCGCGGCAGAGCCTTCGAACGCGGTTCAGCGCCAGCAGCGTCGAGCTTGCCGATCGAGATGGGGGGCAGCCGTTGCGGATGTCGCTCGAGCAAGTCAACGGGCGAGACGCGGAGCTCGGGCGTGTTTCGCACGAAGGTAATCGCGTCTCCGTGGAACGAACAGGAATCGAGGAGTGGTACGTGCACGGGCCGATGGGCCTCGAGCAGGGGTATTCGATTCCCGAGGCCCTTCCACCTTTAAAGGATGCGCCGGGGGTTCTCCGGCTCGAGCTGGCGATCGAAGGCGAGTACGAGCCGACACAGCGGGGCAACACGATCACATGGCGGAGCCCGACGCGCACGATCGAGACGCGGGAGCTCTACGCCTTTGACGCCGGCGGGCGGCTGCTCCAGGCCTCGATGCGCGCATCTCGGTCGTCGCTCACGATCGACGTGAACGTCGAAGGGGCCGCGTACCCGATCGTCATCGACCCGCTCTGGGTCGAGCAGCAGAAGCTCATCGCCGCGGACGCCGTGGGAACCGGCTGGTTCGGCTATTCCGTCAGCATTTCCGGGAACACGGCGGTCATTGGGATGCCGCACGACGGCACGGACGGGCTGCGCGCGGGCTCGGCGCACGTGTTCGTTTGGAACGGGACGACCTGGGCGAGCGAACAAGTCCTCCGACCCGTGGGGCTCGCGGCCGGTGACGAGTTTGGCATCGCCGTCAGTCTCGATGGAGACACGGCTGTCGTTGGCGCATACGGGGATGACGACAACGGAGATGGATCCGGCTCGGCGTACGTGTTCGTTCGGAGTGGCGCCGTCTGGACCGAGCAGCAGAAGCTTGCGCCGGCGGGTGGCAGCTCTGGAGACCAGTTTGGCCTCGCCGTGAGCGTCGATGCAGACACCGTTCTGGTTGGCGCTCCCTATGACGACGAGCGCGGCGGAGACGCGGGCGCCGCGCACGTGTTCGTTCGTAGCGGCACGATTTGGACCGAACAGCAGAAGCTCCTCGGGTGGAACAGCGTCGCGGGCGACACGTTCGGATGGTCGGTGGGCATGGACGGCGACACCGCCGTGGTCGGAGCCACGAACGATGATGATCGCGGCAGCGGCTCTGGTTCGGTGTTCGTGTTCCTGCGGAGCGGTTCGACCTGGAGCGCTCAGCAGAAGCTCAGCGCGTCCGATGGTTCGGACGATGACCGGTTTGGGCACGCGCTGGTGATCCAAGGTGACGACCTGGTCGTCGGCGCGCCCTTCAACGACGACGACGGTGCGGACTCCGGGTCCGCGTACGTTTTCGTGCGCAGTGGCGCGACCTGGACCCAGCAGCGAAAGCTCCTGGGCTCGGACAGCGCCGCCGACGACCAGTTCGGCTTCTCGGTCGATATCTCTGGCGAGTCGGCCGTGGTGGGCGCCCACCGCGCCGATGTGGGTGCGATCGACACGGGAGCGGCATACGTGTTCGTTCGGAGCGGCGCGGTCTGGAGCGAGCAGCAGAAGCTCAACTCTTCGAACATCCCTGGATTCCATTTCGGCACGTCGGTGAGCATCGAGGGGGACGCGCTCATCGGCGGTGCGCCGAAGCAGTACGTACCGGGAATCGCGTACGGGTATCGACGCTCGGGCACTCTCTGGTCGGCGGACGAGAAGATCGGGCCGAGCGTGCCGGGGCCGACCGACCAAGATTTCGGGTACGCCGTGAGCATCTCCGGCGACACGGCGGTGGTCGGAGCCCCGCGTTACGACGGCTGGGGAACGCCTGACGAGGGGGCGGCCTACGTATTCGTCCGCACTGGGACGGCATGGACGGAGCAACAGGAGCTGCGCGCCTCGGACCGAGCCAACGGCGACGATTTCGGCGGCGCGGTGAGTGTTTCCGGTGACACGATCGTCGTGGGGGCGTTCGACGATGATGACCTCGGACTTTCCTCGGGGGCAGCGTATGTCTTCGTGCGCAGCGGTACCGTTTGGACGGAGCAACAGAAGCTGCTCGCCTCGGACGGCTCCGCCAATGATCGGTTTGGAACCGCGGTGAGCGTTTCCGGTGACACTGCCCTGGTCGGAGCGTACCTCGACGACGATGCAGGCATCGATTCGGGGTCTGCATATGTGTTCGTGCGAAGCGGATCGACCTGGACCGAAGAGCAGAAGCTCCTGGCGCCAGACGGCGCAGCCGGAGATTACTTCGCGTTTTCGGTTTCCGTTCAGGCCGACACCGCCGCCGTCGGTGCGTTTACGGACGACGATGCCGGTATCGATTCGGGGTCTGCGTACGTGTTCACCCGAAGCGGCGCAGTATGGACCGTCCAGCGGAAGCTCGTTCCCGCAGACGGCGCGGAACGCGACGGTTTCGGATATGTGGTGAGCCTGTCGGGCAACACGTTGGCTGTGGGTGCTCCGTCGGATGGCAGCCTCGCGCCGGATGCGGGCTCGGTCTACGTGTTCACCCGATCGGCCGGGGTCTGGACTCAGGAGCAAGAACTCTTCGCATCCGATGCTTCCGCTTCTCAACAATTTGGCGCCGCGGTCAGCATTGATACCGACACCATGCTAGTCGGCGTCCCACTAGACTCGGACAACGGCATCTCTGCGGGGGCAGCCTACGTGCTCGTACGCAACGGCGCCGCGTGGAGCGAGGTCGGAAAAATACTTGCTCCCGACGCAGAAGAGCGAGACTCGTTCGGCTGGTCCGTTGCCCTGTTCGGGGAAACCGCGCTGATCGGGGCGTACGAAGAAGACGAGCGCGGCACCGGCGCGGGAGCCGCGTACGCGTTCATCTTGATGCTCGAGAACGGAGACCCGTGCTCGATGGACGGCCAGTGCCTGAGCGATCTCTGCGATCCGGTGGATTTGATCTGCGCTTGCGTCGATGCGTCGGACTGTGGGGTCGACGAGGTCTGCGACACGAACGAGGCGCCGAACGCGTGCGAAAAATCCGGACTCTGTGGCAATGGCTTGGTCGAAGCGGGCGAAACTTGTGACGACGGCCGCCTCGTCTCGGGTGACGGTTGCTCGGCGACGTGCTTCATCGACAATCAGGGCAATGGATCGGATTGCTCGAATGGAGGAAACGCTGCTTGTGCGTCGGGTGTCTGCGACACGACCGAGACGCCCGACACCTGCGAGCCCTCTGGAAGCTGCGGCAACAGTCTGCTCGAAGCCGGCGAGAGCTGCGATGACGGCAATGTGACGAGCGGCGACGGTTGCTCGGCGACATGTTTCATCGACAACCTGCCGAATGGCTCGAACTGCACGGTCAACGGGGCGGCGGCCTGCGCGTCTGGGGTCTGTGACGCGAGCGAAACTCCAGACGCCTGTGAGCCCAGCAACGTCTGCGGGAATGGTCTCGGAGAAACTGGAGAGGCTTGCGACGACGGCAATGTGACGAGCGGTGACGGCTGCTCTGCGACGTGTTTCATCGACGCTCTTCCGAATGGCTCGGATTGCACGAACGGCGGCGACGCGGCTTGCGCTTCCGGGCTCTGTGACACGACGGAGACGCCCGACCGATGCGAAGCTCCGGACAGTTGCGGGAACGGTGTCGTCGAAGCCGGCGAGACCTGCGATGACGGCAATGTGACGAGCGGTGATGGCTGCTCGGCGACTTGCTTCCCGGACAACCTTCCGATTGGAGTCGACTGTTCGCTCCATGGGGCAGCGGCCTGCGCATCGGGCGTCTGTGACATGACCAGCGTTCCGGCCCGATGTGAACCGGCTGGTGCTTGTGGCAATGGACTGCTCGAGTTCCCTGAGGCCTGCGACGACGGCAATACGTTCGGTGGGGATGGCTGCTCG
>JBLYYU010000342.1:0-8172 GCA_048550275.1 Polyangiales bacterium | reverse complement strand
TCCCTTCCCACTCGCTTCCTTCATCCGCGTGATGTTCTCGTCGGCGTTGCGAAAGAAGCTCTCGATGACCTCGGCGACGAAGCCGGGCTGCTCTTCGTCGAGGTCGAGAAGCTGCGACGCGATCGAACTGTCGAGCTCGATGGGCGTGCCCTTGGTTTGGTTCGCGACAGGTAGAGCCGCCCAGCGGTTCAGCGCTTTTTGGAGCTGTGCCTGCGTGAACGGTTTCGACAGGTAGTCGTCCATTCCGGCGGCGAGCGCCGTGCCACGGTCGCCCAGCATGGCGTGCGCGGTGAGCGCGATGATCGGCACGCGCTTCTCGCCGGATGCTTTTTCGCGGATGCGCTGCTCCCGCGCGGCCTGGTAGCCGTCCATGTTGGGCATCTGCCCGTCCATGATGACCGCGGCGTACTCGTGACCAGCCTCGAGGGCGGCGAGCGCTTCCGCACCGTCGTGTACGGAGTCTACCTGATAGCCGAGCGCCTGGAGGTGCGCCTCGACGACCTTTTGGTTGATCTCGTTGTCCTCCGCGACCAGGACCTTCATGCCATTCGCGGCCAGCTCGACAGGCGGCGAGGGCGGCAGAGAGGCGCGGGTCGCCGCTTCTGATATGCGTCCCGCGACGTTCGCCCGGTCCAATGTTCGCAACAGCGCGGCGATGATTTTCGCGCGACGGATGGGCTTTTCAACTTGGATGTGGATGCCGGCGTCGACGAGGTCAGGGATTTCGTGTCGGTAGGAGCATATCGCGACCAGCGAGATGTTTTCCCTGACTGCAATCTCATTGAGCTCGGCGATTCGGTTGCGCCAATCGGCTCCGAGGCTGCGGAGGTCGACCAACATGATGTTCGGGTGCTGGGACACGCGCAGAGTGCTCATGGCGCCATCGAACGTGGTCGTCGCCCAAGCTTCCATCCCCCAGGACTCGAGTTGTGCGCTCAGTGTTTCTCTCGCGCGGTTGTTGCTCTCTAGAATCAGAACTTTCGTCCCGCGAAGGCCTTGGGTCACTGCTTGGAGCTCTTCGCTCAGCTTCTCCTCCAGCTCGAAGCGCGCCTCGAAGAAGAACGTGCTTCCCTGACCGACGGTACTGAAGAGCTGGAGCTCGCCGCCCATCAAGGAGACGAGCTGCCTGCAGATCGGGAGCCCGAGCCCCGTGCCCCCGTGCTCCCGAGTCGTGGACGCATCGGCCTGAGAAAACGGGCGGAAAATCGTCTCGGCCCGGTCTTCGGGGATGCCGATGCCGGTGTCGGTGACGCGGACCTCCAGATCGACGTGCCAAGGGCCGCGGTCCTTGACGCGGACGCCGACGACGACCTCGCCCTGCTTCGTGAACTTGAGCGCGTTGTTGACCAGGTTCGAGATGACCTGCCGGAGCCGTAGGGGGTCGCCACAGACTTCGGCGGGCACTTCCGGTCCGATGTGGGTGAGCAACTCGATGCTCTTCGCGTTCGCGGCCGAAGCGTAGTTGATCGCGATTTCCTCCGTCATGGAGATCACGTCGAAGGGAACCGACTCGAGGCGCATCTCACCGGCGTCGATCTTCGAGAGATCGAGCAAGTCGTTGACGATGGCGAGAAGCGCGCGGCCCGATTTGTGGACCTCGTGGAGGTACTCGTCTTGAGGCTTCGGCAGCGTGGACGCGTCGATTAACTGCAGAAGGCCGAGGATACCGTTGAGCGGGGTCCGGACTTCATGGCTCACGTTCGCGAGAAACTCACCTTTCGCCTGAGCTGATGCCAGCGCCGCATCACGTGCGGTTTCGAGTGTTTCTGCCTGTTCAGAGGCGAGCTGACGGATCGCATCGGCTTGTTCCGCCTCATCGAGGAGGCCGAACATGAGCAGTCGGCGCGACCAAAGGAAGAGGCCGCCCACGATGCTTGCGGCGATGAGATGAAAGAAGCTCATCGTGACTTCAGGGCTGTCGAGTTGGTAGGCGATCGGCAGCCAACCGCCGAACGCTACGACGAGCATCACCGCATAGATCGCGAACCGGTACGTGACGGCTGCTGTGGCCATGATCGCGATTATCAAACTCGCGGTGTTGCTTAGCGAACCGCTGACCGCAAACATGGAAAGGCCCATGGCCGCGGCGATGCAGATGGTCGCGACCGAGACCGGCGTGTCGTAGCTCGGGTCGTCGGTGCGCATGGCCGTCCAGAGCATGAGCACGAGCGCCGCGGACACAGCGCAAATCAGAACGTGCGGTGCGTTCGGTGTGAAGGGCGGAGCGAGAAGGAAGAGCACCGCGGCGGCCGCAAATATGAAGGCAAGGACCGGGAGCATGTGGTGCAGGGCCACGAGAGAACGCACCCGTGTCTGCTCGTAGCGCGTTCGCCCACGCCGAGGCTTCCGTACGACCTGCTCGCCGTCGAAGAGGTGACCTTCCCCGTTCATACCCGTCACTACAAATTGCCTTAGCGAAGAGGCGATGTCACAGGGCGGCCCATAAGGGTGATGACGTTGCCTGCTTCCGCTGCCCTTCTCCTTTTGAACCGAGCGAATTCTGCCAAGATCTGGGCATGGGAGGTCGCGCGCGGCAGGAAGCCGAGCTGGAGCAGCTGAGCCAGCAAATCCGGTATCACGAGGCGGCGTACCGGGCGGGCGTTCCGGAGATCACCGATCCGGCTTTCGATGATCTGGTCGAGCGCTACCGTGAGATAGCCGACGCGCTTGGCGTCGAGGTGGCCGAGCGGCTCGATGCCAAGCCCGGAGAAGACCACACGGCGGGATTCGAAACGGTGGAGCACCGGGTGCCGATGCTCTCGCTCGAGAAGCTGTCGCCCAACCGGCGCGACAGCAGTGGCGAGCCGATGTCGTTTTCCGCTCAACTCTCCGCCTGGTTTCGGCGACGCTACAAGGAGCTCGAGGTCGAAGAGTTGCCGGTGCTCGTCGAGCCCAAGGTCGACGGAATTTCGGTGTCGCTGCTCTACGCGGCCGGGGAGCTTCGTCGCGCGGTGACTCGGGGCGACGGGCGCAAGGGCGACGTGATCACCAAACAGGTCGTACAACTCGGAACGGTGCCGACGAAGCTCGAGGGCATCGCTGGCGGCGAGCTCGAGATCCGCGGTGAGCTTTACTGGCCGCTCGATCAGTTTGCGCGTTTCAATGCCACGCTCGAAAAGCCGCTGATCAACCCGCGCAACGGCTGCGCGGGCATGATGAAGCGCAAGGACCCGGCGGGGCTCGAGGCGACCGGGATTCGCGCGTTCCTCTATCAGGTTGCCTGGGACGATGGTGTGTCGCTGCCGAGGACGCAGAGCGAGACCCTGCAATGGCTCGCCGACCGGGGTGCGGACGTCTACCTGAGCGAAGTGTTTCAAACGACTTCCGCAGAGGAGGCGTTGCAGTACTGCGAAGGCTACGACGCGCGGCGAGGGAGCTTGAGCTTCGACATCGACGGCATGGTCATCAAGGTCGACGACCTCGGAATGTACGCGCGACTCGGCGCGACGGGACATCACCCGCATTGGGGCATCGCGTACAAGTTCCCTCCTGAACGCAAGCCGACGAAGCTCCTCGACATCGAGGTGTCCGTAGGCAAGTCGGGCAAGCTGACGCCGGTTGCGATTCTCGAACCGGTGTTCGTTTCGGGAACGACCGTGAGCCGGGCGTCGCTCCACAACTTCGTCGAGCTCGAGCGCAAGGATGTGCGCGTAGGGGACACAGTGTTCGTCGAGAAGGCCGGGGAGATCATTCCGCAGGTCGTCGAAGTCGACAAGAGCAAACGCAAGCGTGGGGCGAAGCGATTCGTGCCTCCGAGTGCCTGCCCGACCTGTGGCACGGAAGCGGTGAGCGAAGAGATTTTCGTGTACTGCCCGAACCCAGCCTGCCCCGATCAGGTGCGCGAGCGCTTGCGGCATTTTGCGAGCCGGCGGGCGATGGACGTGGACGGCATGGGCGAGGTGCTCGTCGATCAACTCGTCGACAAGCTCGGCGTGCTCACTCCTGACGACCTGTTTCGCGTCGAGGAGGACGCCTTGGCGGGGCTCGATCGAATGGGGCAGAAGAGCGCAGAGCGGGTGATGGCTGGGCTCGAAGAGGCCAAAGGCCGAGGGCTGGCGCGGGTGCTCAATGGCTTGGCGATTCGACACGTCGGGGAAACGATGGCGGAAGACCTGGCCGCGTATTTCAAGACGGCGGATGCGCTGCTCGACTTTGCGCGTCGGTATGTGGCGGAGGACGAGGAAGCGATCGAGACCGTCGCGCCTGCGAAGTCGACCGAGCGGGGAGCGATCGACGGGCTCGCGCGGAAATCGGCCGACGGCATTTTCGGCGAGCTCGATTCGCCGGCTGTTCGGAAAGTGTTCGCGGGCTTGGCCGAGGTGGGGGTCGAGCTGACCGTAAAGGCCGCCGACGTGCGCGAGGTCGAGGCCGTCGCGGGCAAAAGCTTCGTGCTGACCGGCACCTTGCCAACACTCAAGCGAACCGAGGCGACCAAGCTCATCAAGGCCGCCGGAGGGAAGGTGTCCGGCTCGGTCTCGAAGAAGACGGGCTACGTCGTTGCCGGAGACGACCCGGGGAGCAAGCACGCAAAAGCGCAGAGCCTAGGCGTGGAGGTCATCGACGAGGCGAGGTTGCTCGAAATGCTCGGCGGGGCGGAGTGACGCTCAGAGGTTCGGCACGACGCGCGCCAGGCGGCGCAGGGCCTCTTCGATTTGCTCGCGCGACGTAGCGAAGCTGAACCGGATGAAGCCTTCGGCGGCTTCCCCGAAGTCACGTCCGGGGCCGAGCGCCACATGGGCTTTGTCGAGAATGTCGAATGCCAGCGTCAAGGAGTCGCGCTCGAAGTGGCGCATGTCGACCAGGGCGTAGAAGGCGCCCGGCGGGTCGATCGGGATCGAGAGTCCCATGTCACGTAGGCCATCGACCAGGATTCGGCGGCGAATGGCGTACTGCTGGCGCATGTATTCGACGTGGTCGGCGCCGTCGGCGAGCGCAGATACTCCGGCTTGCTGGACGAATTGCGCGGTCGAGATGAAGAAGCTCTGCATCAAGCTTTGGAGCGGGCGCATCGCCTTTTGCGGGGCGATCAGGTAGCCGAGGCGGAAGCCGGTCATCGCGTAGCGCTTCGAGAAGCCATCGAGCACGTAGCAGTCTTCAGTGAAGCTCAGCGGGGAGGTGACTTCCGCACCGTCGTAAGTGAGGCCGTCGTAGATCTCATCGGAGAGGATCGGAATGCCGAGTTGGCTCAGCTCTTCGACCACCTCTTTCGGTTGGACGGCGCCGGTTGGGTTGGCGGGTGACGCCAAAAATATCGCGCGCGTTCGCGGGGTGATCGCGGCGCGTACTTTGGCGACGTCCATCACGAAGCCGTCTTCGGGGCCGGTGGGCACCAGCACTGGCTTGCCGCCGCAGACCGCGATCATGTTCGGGTAGCAGGGGTAGTGCGGGGTCGCGAGGATGACTTCGTCGCCCGGGTCCACGAGCAAGTGCAGACAGAGCAGGATCGCGGGTGAGGTTCCGCTGGTCACCACGATTTGGTCCGGGCTCACCGTGACGCCGCGCCGTTGCTCGCAGTTCTGTGCGATCGCTTCGCGGAGGACGAAAAGACCACGGCTATCCGTGTAGTGCGTCTCGCCCGAGACAAGTGAATCGACGGCGGCTTGCACCGCGGCAGGCGGCGCGTCGAAGTTTGGTTCACCCACGCCGAGCTGAACGATCGAGGTCCCGGCACGCGCCATGGCCATCCCTCGTTCCATGACTTCCATGGCGAGGAAGGGCTCGACCTCTTTCGTGCGCTTCGCGAACATCGGGACAGGCTCTACGGTCCTAACTGCCCGAGATCTAGCCGGTTCTGCGCTGATGCTCGCCGCCACCGCCCGCTCCTCCCGAGCCCGGGTCTCAAAAGCATTGGAATGTCGCGTGATTACGGGTATGCAGCCTGTCCTCTATGGAGTCACTCGTCGTAACCGTGATCGGGAAGGATCGGCCTGGGCTGGTCGAGTCGGTGTCTGCCGTCGTCGAGGCGAATGGCGGCAGCTGGGTCGAGAGCCGCATGTCCCGGTTGGCCGGTGAGTTCGCGGGCATCCTTCGAGTGAGCGTTCCGGCTGCACAGGCGGACGCGCTCAGCGAAGCCCTGGAAGCGCTTCACGTAGACGGCCTTCGCGTTCTGGTCGAGCGTGGTTTCGAGGAAGCAGGGCACGAGGGGAAGGTTGTCCTGCTCGAGCTCGTCGGTGGCGACCGGCCGGGCATCGTTCACAAGCTCTCCGAGGCCTTGGCCGCGCGCGGCGTCAACGTCGATGAGCTCAACACCGAGTGCGAGGGGGCACCCTGGTCCGGCGGCACCTTGTTCAAGGCGATGGCGCGGCTCCGGGCGCCGGAAGCGCTAGACCTCGATCAGCTTAGAGAAAGCCTCGAGGCGATCGCTGGGGATCTGATGGTCGACATCAGCCTCGGCGAGGCCGACTAAGGCATTCGCCCGCGCGCGTGGGTAGCGGCGCAAGAGCCTTCGCGCGGCGCGTGCTTTCTCTTCGGCGGTCATCCACATCCGCAAGGTCGCGAAGCGGTACATCAGGCGAATGTTCGGGAAGAGCGCCAGGTAGATTTGCCAGGAGCCTTCGTACGCGCTCGCATCCAATGCGAATGCAAGTTGGTCGTCGGCGACCGCGCTGGTCGCGTCGTCCCCGCGGGTCGCGGCGAGCGCGCGGACCAGTCGATCGACCGCGTGACCGCGTGAAGGGTTCGCCTGGCTGCCCCGCGGGTTGAAGGAGCTCCGGCGCCGGGTCCAGCTCTTCCGCCAGCGCTGATCCCAGGCGTAGAGCAAGGTGTTGTCGAAGTGGGCGAGGGCGATGAGCCGGCTCCAGGCCATGCAGCGCTGGACGGTTCCGCTCGCGCGTAGAGTGACTTCGGGGACCTCGTCTCGCGTGATCGGGTGACGCCGGGCACCGAGGCGACGTTCGATCCAGGCGAGCTCCGTTGGAAACTCGTTCGCAGCGATCTGAAGCGGGTAGCTCGGCTGCTTGCCGAGGTCGAGGGCGATGTCTTTGAGGTCGTCGAAGATCTGAAACGAAGCAAGCAGGTACCCCCAGCGCCGGATCACGTCCGCGTGGGCGGAGGGCTCGAGATCGAGCAGCCGAGCGCGGAGGTCGAGCCAGAGCATCATGACCATGTTGTTCTTGCGATAGAAGTGCCAGGCCGTGTCTTCGATGGGCATCTTGTCGGCTCGACGCCCCGGTGAGGCGCCGCAGAGCTCGACTTCGTCGAGGTAAGTCTGAAAGCAGTGGTGCAGAAAAAGGTGTGTTGCGTGCTTGATGGCGCCATTGCAGAGGGTGAGCTGTTGGTCGATGACGGCGGCGACTTGCTCCAGCGCGTCGAAGAGCTCGGATAGCGTCAGGCCGAACTTGGTCGTGTGCGCGTCGGGCCAGACGCCGAGCCGTCGAAGTTGGCCCAGCGTGAGGTTGCAAAGCGGGCGCTCGCTCGTGTCGTCGCGGTAGAGCGAGCGGATCAGGCGGCCAGCCGCGTCGTGACCGCCGACCCCGGCGGCCAGCTCGTCGAGAAATTCGTCTGCGAGCTGCATGTAGAGGAAGGCAATGTCGGCGACCGCGATCGATGGAGAGAGAGGATCGGCCGCCAGGCCTTTGAACGCGAAGTTGTCGACCAAGGGGCCGATCTGTTCGATCGCGAAGTAGGTCTCGCGGAGCCCAGGGTTGTCCATCACGACATCGGGGAGCAGCTTCCGAGCGCGCCGTCGCCGGAACCAATAGACCGGAAGGAACGCCCCATGCCGAAAGAAATCGCGACTCTGCGCCGCCTTCTCGGCAAGCAGCGTGCGGGTCGAGCGGTTCTCGCGGACCTGCTCCCATTCTGCGGTGAGCCGCGCCAGCTCCTCGGTGCGCGACGATTGAGCATGGTGGCTACCGGGCTCGGGATGAAGCAGCAGCGCGGTCTGGTAGCGGAGCCGCGCCTCGTCCGAGCCTTCTTCGTCGAGAAGCGCGTCGGCGAGCTTCGCTTCCCAAGCGCGGAGCTTCGAGAGCAGCGCGCTTGGCTCGCACGCGCCTTCGGTGTGTTGGAGTGCGAGCCGGCTGCTCAAGACCGACTCGAGCTCTTTACCGATCGGGCCCGATTCGCCGAGGTCAGCCCGCATGTACGGGTGCATCGCGAGCACTCCTTCGACGCGGCGGAGCGTCAGGCGCTCCTCGCTGTCGAAGGAAGGCATGGTGATCGAGGCGAGTACGG
>JBLYYU010000341.1:0-3956 GCA_048550275.1 Polyangiales bacterium | reverse complement strand
CAAGTCCCGAAGCGCTTCGCCTGCGGCGACACGAACTCGCGGCTCCTCGTCGTTGAGGATTGCAATGAGTGCGTCGGTCATCTCCGGCCCCGGAACCTGAGCGCAGAGGTCGGCCAGACGCTCTAGGCGCATTGCACCTTCCCGGCGGTCTTCCATCTCGAGGGCGCTCCGGGTTTCGTGTTCCAGGAGTGTGACGAGCTCCGTCGAGCCCTTCTTTCGCAGCAATTTGAATTCGGCCTTTCGCAACGCGCGGTCCGCGTCGAAAATCCGCTGCAGCTCATCCGGAAGTGACATCGTTCACATCGTCCTTTGCGGGCTTCTGCCCGCTCGATCGCATGGGCTCGAGCTCGACGACTAGGGATCGCACCCGATCCACCGCGTCGCCAGACTCCTCGTCTCGATAGCGCCGAGTCAACTTCATGTCAGGTGAAAGACTCCAGCCGGCGCCGGGCGTTGCCACCAGCGGCATGAGCCTTCCTGGGTCGAGCGGCGTGTCCTCGCGGAGGTGCAGTGTCACGCGTCGGCGGTCTGCTTCGCAGCCGAGCGCGCGGAGCTCCCGAAGCAGGGGCTTGATCGACATCACCCGAATCAAGTCTCGAGCCGGTGGTGGTGGCGGACCGAAGCGTTCTTCCATCTCGGCGGCCAGCTCTTCGACCGAAGCCTCGTCGATCGCCGTCGCAAAGCGCCGGTATAGAGAAAGGCGAAGTCCGATGTCGTCGATGTAGTCCTCCGGCAGATAGTGCTCGAGCTCGATCGACAGCTCCGGGTCGATTTCCTGTTGAAGCTGCTCACCACGGAGCTCCGACACCGCTTCGTTGAGCATTTGCACGAACATGTCGAAACCGACGAGCGATGCATTGCCGCTCTGCTCGGAGCCCAAGAGGTTGCCCGCACCTCGGAGCTCCATGTCCAAGGTCGCAACGCGAAAGCCGGCGCCGAGCCCCGAGAAGCGTTCCAATGCCTCCATGCGGATTCGGGATTCTTCGGACATCTGGTTCGGGGGAGGGGTGATCAAGTAGCAGTAGGCGCGTTGGTCCGAGCGCCCGACGCGACCTCGAAGCTGATAGAGCTGCGCCAGGCCCAGAGTGTCCGCCCGATCGACGAGGATAGTGTTCGCCCTGGGAATGTCGAGACCGCTTTCGACAATCGCCGTCGAGCAGAGAACGTCGTACGCACCTTCGACGAAGTCCGTCATCGCCTGATCGAGGTTGGCGGATTTCATCTGGCCGTGCGCGACCGCGATCCTCGCATTGGGCAGCAGGTCCTGAAGACGTTGCGCGCGCTCGTAGATCCCTTCGATGCGGTTGTAGACGAAGAACACCTGGCCTCCGCGGCTCAGCTCCCGTTCGACCGCCTCTTTGATCAGATGATCATCCCAGCGGCAGACGAACGTCCGAACGGCGCGACGATCCTGCGGCGCCGTGGTGATGAGTGAGAGGTTCCGAAGGCCGCCGACCGCGAGCTGCAGCGTCCGCGGGATGGGCGTGGCGCTGAGCGTGATGATATCGACGTTCGTCCGGAGCTTCTTGATCCTTTCCTTGTGTGTGACCCCGAATCGCTGTTCTTCGTCGACGACGAGAAGCCCTAGTTTCGTGAAGTGGACATCCTTGGACAGGAGCCGATGGGTTCCGATGACGACGTCCACAGTGCCGTCCTTGAGACCGGCCAGCACCTCGAGCTGCTTGGTGCGCGATACGAAGCGCGACAGCACCTCGACACGAAGCGGGTATCCATCCAATCGGGCGGAAAACGTTCGGAAGTGCTGCTGCGCCAACACGGTCGTTGGACAGAGGACTGCGACCTGCCTTCCGCTCATTGCTACCCGGAATGCCGCGCGAAGCGCGACTTCGGTCTTTCCGAAGCCGACGTCGCCGCAGACCAGCCGGTCCGTCGGTTGGGAATCTTCGAGGTCGTTCATGACGTCCTCGATCGCCCTTTCCTGGTCGCGGGTTTCCTCGAACGGGAACGTCGCTTCGAACTCCGCGTACGTCGAGTCGGTTGGTTCGAATGGATCTCGCCGAACTGCCGAGCGCTCCGCGTACAACTTGAGAAGCTCCTCGGCCATCTGTTGGACCGCTTTTCGGACGCGTCCCTTCTTGGTCGAGAACGTCGATCCGCCGAGGCGATCGAGCTTGGGCTGGTGACCCTCGCCGCCCTTGAACTTCTGAACCACGCCGAGGCGAGTGACGGGGACGAAGAGCTTGTCGGCTCCTGCGTACTCGATGACCATCACCTCGACCGTCTGGGCGGTGCGGCGATGAAGTCGGTCCAAGGCGGTGAGGCTCAGCGCCTTGTGTTTGAGGCCGAGGTACTTGCCGACGCCGTGGTCGACGTGGACCACGTAATCTCCGGGGCTCAACTCCCTCAAGTCCTCGAGAAAGCGCTGCTGCTGCCGGCGTGTCTGTCGTTTGCCTCGGCGCTGTCGGACTCGGGTGCCGAAGATCTCTTCCTCGGTGACGTACGCGACCCCTTCGCTCCAGAGCACGAATCCATCGCGTAGCTCGCCAAGGCTCACCCCGTCGAGGATCCGCGTCGAAACGCCGTAGGTCTTGAGGAGGTCGACGAGCCGGTCGGCCTGGTGCTGGGTCCGGCCGACGATGGAAACCCGCAAGCCCTGCTCATCCCATTCGCGAAGCTGGTCGGCGAGGGGTTGGAGCCCGCGGTCGCCGTGCCCCTTGTGTGCGCGGAGATCGGAGATCAACGCCTGCTGGTCCGAAGCGTTTACACGCATCAGCTCGTCGCTGGGCGGTGCGAATGCGGCGACAATCGGCCCTTCCTCCTCGCTCGTCGCACCGTGTACCGCCAGGCGATGGGCGACCAAGGCCGGGTACGCCTCGAGACGCTCGCCGAGCTCGCTCTCGTTCATGTAATACGCGGAGAGCTCGCAGGTGGGGCGGTCTCGCCGGGCCGCGTGCTCTTCGTTGGCGCGCTGTTCCTCGAGCTGGACCGATTCCGCGATCGCCGTGGGGTCCGCCAGTATCAGACGCGCGTCGCTCGGGAGGTAGTCGAAGAGCGTGTCGAGACGCTCGAAATAGGCTGGCAGCAAGGGGGTGGAAATCACGGCCCCTGAACCCCGGTCCAGCTCGGCGACGAGCTCCCGGGCCTGCACCGTTGGCATGTTGATCTCGTCACACAGCTCCCGAACGGCGGCTTTCGCACGGGCGATTTCGGCGGGTGTGTCCGGTACCTCGCGAGCGCCTGCCAGCTGCACGGCGTCGATCTCGTCTGCGCTCTTCTGGTCTTCGGTATTGAAGCGGCGGATTCGCGACACCAGGTCGTCGTCGAGCTCGATGCGAACGGGCAGCGAGCCGTCCGGCGCAAAGACGTCGACGAGCGCCCCACGGGCCGAGAATGTCCCGCGATCTTCAACCAGCGGAACGCGTAGGTAACCGAGCTCTGTTAGACGCAGGACCAGCTCGTCGCGCTCCATTCGCTGGGCGAGCTCGATCGAGAGCAAGCCGGACTGCACGTGGCGGGCGGGTGGAACCCGGCGGAGGAGCGCAGGCGCCGGGATGATGAGCACACGCCAGGGCTGGTCCTCGACGAGCCGCGCCAAAACGGCCATTCGCTGCATCTCGGCGCGCCGGTCCGGAACCACGTCGAGGAGAGGGCTCGTGTCGGCCGCGGCGAACAGCAACACGTCGCTTCCCCCGTTCGGCATGAGGAAGCGCAGGTTTGATTCGTGACGATAGGCTTCGTCCAAATCCCCGGTGACCACGACGAAACGTTCGCTGGGGTGCGCAGCGGCCGCTTCCGCGATGGCCCAGTCGAGAGCGCCTCTCGGAATCGCAGCCGCGTCGACTCGGTCCTTCGAACCGAACGCGTCGACCAGATCACGAATCGATGAGTTCGCGTTTTCTAGCGCCGCTTCAAGCGACATCGTCGTGTTTGCGCGTGACTTGTCGAATTCGCTGAGCTAGCCAGGGCGGCGTGACCACCGTGGTGGCCATCACCAT
>JBLYYU010000340.1:0-5688 GCA_048550275.1 Polyangiales bacterium | reverse complement strand
GCGGATGGCGATACGCCGTAACCGCATCGAATCAGGAGCCTTGCAAAATGCAACTTCGCGCTGAAGAGATTTCCAACATCATCAAGCAGCAGATCGCGTCGTACGACAAGTCCGTCGACGTGGTCGAGACTGGCACCGTTCTGACGGTGGGCGACGGTATCGCTCGCATCTACGGTCTGGAAAGCGCCATGGCGGGCGAGCTCCTCGAGTTCCCCGGTGGTGTGTTCGGCATGGCCCTAAACCTCGAGGAGGACAACGTCGGCTGCGCCATTTTCGGCTCGGACGTTGGCATCAAGGAGGGCGACACGGTCAAGCGCACCGGCCGCATCGTCGAGGTTCCCGTCGGTCCGGCACTGGTAGGTCGCGTCGTAAACGCGCTCGGGCATCCGATCGATGGCAAGGGCCCGATCGAGAGCAAGCTCAGCCGCCGCGTCGAGCTCAAGGCTCCCGGGATCGTCGCACGTCAGCCGGTTGCCGAGCCGCTTCAGACCGGGCTCAAGGCTATCGACTCGATGATTCCGATCGGTCGCGGTCAGCGCGAGCTCATCATTGGCGACCGTCAGACGGGTAAGACCGCCGTCGCGCTCGACACGATCATCAACCAGAGGGGCAAGGGCGTCTTCTGCGTGTACGTTGCGATCGGTCAGAAGCAGTCGACGGTCGCCCAGGTCGTGGACAAGCTCAGCCAGTTCGGCGCGATGGAGTACACGACCGTCGTCATGGCCGGAGCATCGGAACCGGCGCCGCTTCAGTTCCTCGCGCCGTACACCGGTGTCACCATGGGCGAGTACTTCCGCGACAGCGGTCAGCACGCGCTCTGCATCTACGACGACCTCTCGAAGCAGGCCGTCGCGTATCGCCAACTTTCGCTCCTTCTCCGTCGTCCGCCAGGCCGCGAGGCGTACCCCGGCGACGTTTTCTACGTTCACAGCCGTTTGCTCGAGCGCGCTGCGAAGATGGCCGAAGACTGGGTCGTCGTGAAGTCGGACCAGGAGCCGAGCAGGCTCGGCAATCAGGTCTTCACGGGACCCGAATCCCAGCACCAGGCCGAGGCTGCCGCCAAGGAAAAGGGCGACGGTTACGTGGCCAAGAAGCTCGCCGATTCGGGCGGCTCGCTCACGGCGCTTCCCATCATCGAGACGCAGGCCGGCGACGTTTCGGCGTACATTCCGACCAACGTCATCTCGATCACCGACGGCCAGATCTTCCTCGAGTCCGACTTGTTCAACTCGGGCGTTCGCCCGGCGATCAACGTCGGTATCTCGGTGTCACGAGTCGGCGGTAACGCGCAGATCAAGGCGATGAAGCAGGTCGCCGGTACGCTTCGTCTCGAGCTCGCGCAGTTCCGCGAGATGGCAGCCTTTGCGCAGTTCGCCTCCGACCTGGACGCCGCCACGCGTCAACAGCTCTCCCGCGGTGAGCGCCTCGTCGAGGTTCTCAAGCAGGGCCAGTTCGTGCCTCAGCCCGTCGAAGAGCAGGTCGTCTCGATCTTTGCCGGTACGCACGGCTACCTCGATGAGCTCCCGACCGAGTCGATCGGCCGCTACCAGCAAGAGCTGATCTCGTACCTCAAGGCCGAACGCGGCTCGGTCCTCAGCGACATCGTCTCGAAGGGCAAGATCGACGACGCCTTGGAAGGCCAAATCGAGGACGCGCTCAAGGCCTTCGCAGAGATCTTCGAGCCCAAGCAGCAAGACAACTAAGCAGCGATGGCAAACCTCAAGGACATTCGAAAGCGTATCGGAAGCGTCAAGAACACGCAGAAGATCACCCGCGCCATGAAATTGGTTGCGGGGGCTCGGCTGCGAAAGGCGCAAGAGAACATCGAACGCCTTCGTCCATATGCAATCAAGACGCTCGAGGTCCTGAGCGGTGTCGCCGCACGCGTCAGCCCGGAAGAAGAGGTTCATCCTCTCCTTTCTCGACGCGAGCAAAAGAGCGTGATGCTGGTCGTGCTCACGAGCGATCGAGGCTTGGCGGGCGCGTTCAACTCGAACATCTGCAAAGCGGCGTTCAACCGTTGGAAGGAGCTCGAGGCCGACGGTCGCGAAGTCTGCTTCGGAATCATCGGGCGTAAGGGCCGCGACTACTTCACGCGGCGAAACGCGAACATTCGCCACGACTTCCTCGGGGTCTTCGAAGATTTGAACGCCGAAAAGGCCGGGGAGATCGGCCGCTACATCGTCGAGGACTACACCTCGAACGACTTGGATGCTTGCTACCTCGTCTACAACGAGTTCAAGAGCGCCATCAATCAGGAAGTCGTCATCGAGCCCTTCCTGCCGATCGAGCCGCTCGAGCTCGCCGACGATCAGCTCGGCGACTTCATCTACGAACCGAGCCAAGACGCACTCCTCGACACCCTGCTTCCCATGCACGTCGAGGTTCAGATCTACCGGGCTCTGCTCGAGTCGGTCGCTTCGGAGTTTGGCGCGCGAATGACCGCCATGGATTCGGCGACGAACAACGCAAACGATATGATCGACCGCCTGACCCTGCAGTACAACCGCGCTCGACAGGCCGCCATCACCAAGGAATTGATGGAGATCATCGGCGGCGCTGAAGCTCTCAAGGGCTGAGCGCCAGACCGTGATACCGTAGCGCCAATGCCGGGGGGGCAAAGAGGACCCGCTGCGCGCGTGACAGGTCCAGCGCCGCTTTCGTGGTTGGCCTGGCTCTGCGCGGCAGCCACGATCGCATACGTCGTAGGAGCGCCCTTCTGGGTCGCGGACTACCCGATGATGACGGAGTTCCCGTTCCACACGGCGTCGTCCTCCGTGTTTCGCCACTACTCTGATCCGGGCTGGCATTTCCACGAGCAGTTCGTATTCCAACTGTTCGCCGCTCCCCATGTGACGCTCTACGCGCTCTCGGCGATCTTCATGTTCGTGCTGCCGCCGGTCGCCGCCACGAAGCTCGCGTCCGCGATACTGCTTTCGTTGCTCCCGATCGGGCTCATGGTCCTCTGCTGGGGGCTACGAAAGTCGCCATTTCTGGGGCTCTGGGGCCTGGTCGCCGTCTGGGGGGTTCCCGCGCATTGGGGCTTCATCGGTTTTCTCGGTTCGCTTGGTCTTTTTGCCATGGCTCTCGGCATCGCATTTCGCCTCGCGGATCGACCGGGCATCAAGCTCCAGGGCGTGCTCATCGCGGTGATGATCCTCTTGTTCTTCACCAACGTGCATCGCTTCCCTTTTGCCGTCTTGATGCTTCTGCTCGTCGCGCTCGCGATGCACGACCGAGTCGACAGCATTCGCGGCTTGCTCATCCCGGTCGGCGTCTCGAGCGCGCTCTTCATTGCCTGGTGGCTCACTCGCGCCGAGCCGCTGGCACTCGAGATCGACTGGTTCTGGCCTCCCCAGTGGAGCCGGATGTCCGAGGCGAGCGCGTTTCTCACCGACATCTTCATCGGAGACGAAGATACGTTCGTGTTTCGCCGAACTGCGATGCTGTTCGTGGTCACTGCAGCCGCCCTTTCCGGGATCGCGATCTTCCGGCTGCGATCCTGGCCCAAAGGAACCTGGGTGGTCGCGGCGCACGCCGTCGTCGGATTCGCGATCCTGCTCTTCGTTGGGCTCTATCTCACCCTTCCCATGGAGATCGGGACCTCCTGGTACGTCTTCCCGCGGGAGATGACCGCAGCAGCGTTTCTGCTCCCTGCATTGCTTCCGAATCTACCCCGCAAGACCTGGGCGCAGCTCGGGTTCGTCATCTGGACGGCCGTGGCGGTGGCTCCACTCGGCGAACTCGTGGCGGACGCCCACGAGGAATTCTCGACCACCAACGACCATTTCCGGGAGATCATCCGGGAGCTGCCCGAGGCGCCCAAGCTCCTCTACCTCGTCTACGACCACGAAGGCTCGCGCTCAAAGAGCAGCCCGTACATTCACATGCCTGCCTACGTGCAGGCGGAGCGCGGTGGTTGGTTGAGCTTCCAGTTCGCGACCCTCGATACGTTTCCGTTCCGCTATCGAGACGAGTCCGACCCGGAAGCCCTGGTCCCTCCGAACACGCCCGAGCGTTGGGAGTTGAGCCCGCAGCTCTTTCAGCTCGACGAGCACGGAGATTTCTTCGATTGGTTCCTCGTTCGCCGCACCAATTCACCCGATGCGCTCTTCTCAACGGATTCCTCGATTCAGAGGGTTGGCCATTTCGAGAATTGGTGGCTCTATCACCGCGTCGGCCCGCGACTGGACCGGAACGAGAAACGCCCTAAATTGGAAAACTGATGGACCTGAAGACGGAAGAAGAGCGTTGGGCGGTTTGGACGGTGCAAGCCCGAAGGTTTGCGAATCGGGAGAATTTCACGGACGCCGTTGCCCGCATGCAACTCGTTCACGACGCGGTCCAAAAAGCGCTCGCCGAAGCGACCGACGGCAAGCAGGTCAAGCGGCTCGAGCGGCACCTTGCTCGCGCCGGTGAGCAACTCGCCACGCTGCAAAACCAATACCAGACCTGGCGGTCGGAGATCGCGGTTCGGCGCCAGCACACGATCGATCAGGCCGCCGAAGAAATGGCGCGGCCTCTTCCTGTGCCCGCGGATTAGCGGTGAATCTACCCGGTTGCTCGACGACGTCGTTCGAAGCGGGAGAGACACTCGCCGCCACGGCGCTCGAGTCGGTCGATCGCTGGTTGCTGCTCGAGGTGACCGATCCTTGGGCACCCAAGCCGCTCGAGTCCGAGGTGTTTTCCGAGCCGCTTCGTGCTCGCATTCGCCAGTGGCTAGAGACACCGAGGTCGCGCCTGCAACTCATTCGGCGACCCGGGCGCTCCGGAAAGCGTCCGCTCTTCATGATAGTGAATTCGGCGCGCGGACGGCGCGGCGCAGCGAAGCTCGAGATCGAACGCTACGACGACCTCTTGGATGTCGACCTCGAGGCGCTCGACCCGGGCCCCATCGAGCCACTTTGCCTCGTCTGCTCTCACGGCCGACGCGACCGCTGTTGTGGGGTGCTCGGCAGCGCTGTATTCCGCGCCGCTCAAACACAAGAGGTCGACGTTTGGCAGACTAGCCACCTCGGCGGACATCGGTTTGCGGCCTGTGCTCTCTGGCTTCCGAATGGGACGATGCACGGTCGGCTGCGACCCGAGCATGTCGCCGCGTTCGTGGCCGCGCAGCAGGCTGCCGAGGTCGGGGACTTCGAGCTGTTCCGTGGAACCTGCGCCTACGACCGCCCGACGCAGGCCGCGGCGATTCACCTGCGACGACGCCTGGGTGAGGCGTCGATTGATGGACTCGAGTGGCAAGGAACCACGGTTCAAGCCGAGTCGAGCTGGGAAGCGCGATTTCGCGTTGGCGCTGACGAGCACCTCGTCCGCGTGCATCTGGAAGATACGGGAATCGAGCGCCCACCGAGCTGCGCCGCTCCGCCAGAACCGGTCAAGCGCTTCGTCGAGCGCTAGGGGCATCGCTGTGCTCGCGGCGCGTGTGAAACAGGCGCTGGCTGCCGCCGATGTGGTGGGGGGGGTTGCAGGAACCGAGGCGTGGTTCGTCTTAGTTACACCGCTCACTCGGACGCCTTCGGCGCTTGTTGGTCCCGCCCCACCGCCCCCACACGAGCGCCTACCCCCACCCGTAATCCTCCCTGCGCGGCGTTCGCTTCGCTCTGCCTTGCCGGCGCATTCGCGTTCGGCGAAGCCCCGCGTCGCGCCTTTTTTCCGAGCCGCGTCCATCCCCCAAGCCGAGCGGAT
>JBLYYU010000339.1:0-12483 GCA_048550275.1 Polyangiales bacterium | reverse complement strand
GGAAGCTGGCGGCTCGCCAGTTTCGTGGTCAGCGTCTCAGCGACGACTGAGCTCAGACGAACTCTGGGCCGATGCCGATGAGCCGGATGGCGCGTTCGTGGATTCGGCACTCCGCCGGACCGATGCCAGGGGCCTCTCCGTCGATGTCCATCCACGCGGTGTTCGCGAGCATCTCTACTTCGACGTGCCGGCCGCGGTAGGTGCTGACCAGCGGCGAACGGATGTGCGTGCCCTTGTACAGCCCGGCCATCACGGGGAGCCCGCGCAAGGTCGACGCGGCGCGAATCAAGATCACGTCGAACATACCGTCTGCGACACGCGCTTCTGGGGCGAACATCATGCCTCCGCCGGCCCAGCGTCCGTTGCAAACGCAGATGTTGCTGATCTCGTGCTCACCTTCGTCCTTGCCGTCGACCCGAAGGCGAATTTTCGCCGGCTTGTACTTCATGTTCGCGCGGAGCACCGCCTTGAAGTACTTGGCTTTGCCGCCGCTCTTCGAGGGTGAAGCCGCGACTATTCGGTCGACTAGCCCGCCCATGCCCATCGAGGTGATGTTGAGGAAGAATCGGCCTTCGCGGTGACCGTCATCGTGCTCGTAGTCGACCCAGCCGATGTCGATCGGCACGGCTGGCTTGTCGCGAATTACCGCGCAAGCGCTTTCGAGCTCCTCGGCACCCGGAATCATGCGCCGGAAATCACCGCCCGTCCCGGCGTGAAGCACGCCCAGTGTGACTTGCTTGTTGAGCCCCGATTGCATGATGCCGTCGACGACTTCGCTGTGTGTGCCATCGCCCCCGAACGAAACGATGGTACGCGCGCCGTCCGCGATGGCCTGTTTGCCGATTCGAAGGCCGTCGCCGCGCGACTCGGTGAGCTGCAGGTTGACCGGACCTAGAGCGTTGGTGATGCGCGTGCTCAGCTCTGCCCAATTCTCTCCGACGTACCCGTGCCGGGCCATCGGGTTGGCGATTACGAGTGTCTCGTTGGGGTCGAACATCGCAGAAAGCCTCGTACCGCATTTCGGGTGTTTCGGGTAGAGTAGGCAGATGCTTGTGCGAACGCTTGGAATACTTTGCTGTGCCGCCCTTCAACTGACGCTCCTCGGCTGCGAGAGCGGCTCTGCAGCGAACGAGTGCCAGGGCTTGACCGCCGAAGAGTGTGCGCAGCCCGATGCCGGTGTGCCGGATGGCGGTGCGCCGCTCGAGGCGAACCTCATCGTCGACACCGAGTGGCTCGCGGAGCGCCTCGGCGACCCCGACGTTCAGCTGATCGACACCCGCGCCTCGGGCTACGAAGACTCGCGAATCCCCGATGCGATTCATCTGAGGCCGGCGGAGCTGGCCACGACGATCGATGGCGTCCCGTCCCAAGTCAAGCCACCGATGGAGGGCCAGCCCGTGCTCCGATCCGCGGGCCTGCGAAACGGCGTGACCGCCGTCGTGTACGGTGCTGGGCCGGAGTACGACCCTTCACGGATCGTCTGGACGCTTCGATACTACGGGCACGACGACGTTCGGTACCTGGATGGTGGCTACGCGGCCTGGGTCGCGGCCGAAGGCGCGCTCGACACCAGCGCGCCGAGCACGGAGCCGAGCGAGTACAGCATCGTCGGGGTCGATGAAGACCTCAGGGTGACCGGGGACTGGGTACTCGAGCAGCTCGGCGAGCCGCCCTACGACATGGCGTCGATCCAGCTCGTCGACGCGCGCTCCGAAGGCGAGCACGGCGGAGGTCACATTCCGAGCGCGCGCAGCGTCGATTGGACGAGAAACCTGGAGGGCGGCTTGCTCCGTTCCGCGGCCGAGCTCGATGCTCTCTACGAGGGGATGGATCGCTCGGAAACCACTGTGAGCTACTGTGTCTCGGGCTGGCGTGGCTCCTTCGCTTGGCTGACCCTGACCGCACTTGGCTTCGAAGACGCGCGGCTCTACGACGGGTCGTGGAACGAATGGAACAACGGGGAATTCCCGGTCGAGCAGTGACGGTCTCCGACCTCTTCCCGCGACTGAGCGCCGCAGACGCCCGATTGGCGTTCGTGGTGGATGGGGAGTCCTGGTCCTATGCCGAGCTGGCCGGCGCGGCACTCGAGCACGTGGCCCTGCTCGAGCGGACCGGTGTTCGCCGAGGCGACCGCGTCGCCGTCTGGGCCCAGCCTGACCTTTGCACCGCCGCCGCGATGATCGGCAACGCTGCAGCGGGTGTCGCTACGGTGCCGCTCAACCCGAAGCTAGGCTCGGCGGAGCTCGCCCACATCTATTCGGACTCCAAGCCGAAACTCTCGTTCTGCTGCGAGCGGCACCCGATTCCTCACGAAGCGGTCGGGGTGCCATCGCTTCGGGCGGCGTATTCGCCCGGGAGCGCGTCCCTTCCTCCCATTCCCGTGGACGAGACGCCAGGCCTGATTCTGTACACGTCCGGCACCACGGGCCCGCCAAAGGGCGCGGTGATCACCCGCCGCAACATCGCCGCCAATCTCGACGCGCTGGCGGAAGCCTGGGACTGGACCGAACAGGACACCGTCGTCCATTCGCTTCCACTGATCCATGCGCACGGCCTGGTGCTCGGGCTTCTCGGCAGCCTGCGCGTCGGTGGGGCGCTTCACTACGTGTCGCGTTTCACGGCGGACGGCGTCAAGGAAGCGCTCCACGATCCTCGGCACGAGCGAACGATGATGTTCGCCGTGCCCACCATGTACCACCGGCTCGCCGATGCGGCGGAGGACGACGCGGACCTCTGCGCTGCGTTGCGACGACCTCGACTCTTGGTCTCCGGCTCCGCCGGGCTCTCTTTGCGCGAGCACGAGCGAATCCGCGCGCTCACCGGGAGGGGAGTCCACGAACGCTACGGACTGACCGAAACCCTCATCAACTGCGCTGTCCCCGCCGCTCGAGAGCCGATGCCCGGGTACGTCGGACCCCCGCTTCCGGGCGTCGAGCTCCGACTCGTCGATGAGCAGCGCCGTGCGATCGACGCTCACGACGACCGGACGATCGGCGAAGTGGTCGTCCGGAGCGCAGCGGTGTTTGCCGGTTACCTCAACCGCGACGATGCAACTGCCGCGGTTCTCGATCACGAAGGCTGGTTCTACACCGGCGACCTTGCGACGCGCACCGAGGACGGCGCGATTCGGATCCTAGGCCGCCGGAGCACGGATCTGATCAAGACCGGCGGCTATCGGGTCGGGGCAGGCGAAATAGAGGCCTGCCTCTTGGAGCATCCTTCGGTGCACGAGGCGGCGGTGGTCGGCCTCCCCGACGACGATCTTGGCCAGCGAATCGCGGCATTCGTCGTATTGCGACCGGGGTGCGCCGAGGACTCGCCCGCGCTGACGAGCTTCGTGACGGAGCACCTCAGCCCGCACAAACGACCGCGCGACATCCAATTCATGGAAGCGCTCCCCCGAAACGCCATGGGCAAGGTCCAGAAGAAGTTACTAGGCGCTTAGGGAAAGCGTACCCCGACTGATCCCGCAGGCCTCGGCCACATCATCGCGATACGCTCGCCATGCGTCGACTGCCTCTCCCATCGCGCCGACCACATCGCTTCGGTCATCGGCAGGGAGGTGATTGAGCATGACCCGCCAAGCGGCCTGCCGGTGCTCCCCTTCCACCGAGCGGTGTGCCTTGGTGAGGGCCAGGCATTCGATGGGCAGCCCATAGTGCTTTGCCAGCGGGTGTTCCTCGAGCGGCGGCTGTGGGCGGGGCGGCGCCGAGCTATCGAGCTCGTGACGTTCGTAGGCCGTGCCTTCGATGAACAGCGTCGCAATCGAAGCGGCAACCGACCATCCGCGCTTGCTCGTCGCCTCGTCCAGGAAGTTTCGGTACGCGCGGGCGGCCGGTAGTAGCTGGACGTTCTCGAAACGGCCGAGGTCCATGCCGAGCCCTTCCGGGTACATCATGAACAACTCCGGATGAGGCCTCCCCGCCGCCAAGCCGCCGGTCTCCTCTTCGTAGAGGTTCTCCGCCAACTCACGCCTCACCTCGGCAATCGGACACTGGACGTACGCGCGCCCGACCATGATCGGGAAGTCTCGAACGTACACATCCCACTCGTGCTCGAGGTGAATGTGGAGCTTGTCTTTCGGAACCAAGCCCTTGGTAAACGCCGGCCAGGCCCAGTGCGTCTTTCGTTCCATCTGCCGAAGCAACGCCTCTTGGAACTCGGTTACGTCCACGCTTTCAAGGTAGAGGCTGCTGAGGCCCATGTCGAAAACGGCCAAAATTCAAGGGAATCAGGCATCGCGCTTGAGATAGGTGTAGCCGCGCAGGCTCTCCTCGTAGTGGCGCATGAACGTGCGGAGCTGGGGCAAGGTCATTCGACCTTGGTTGAGCGCGCGCTCGGCCTGCTTGCGAACACGCTCGACCATTTCTTCCGGGTCGTATTGCAGATAGCGCAAGACTTCGTCGATCGCGTCGCCCTTGATGACGTTTGCGACGCTGTAGCCGTAGTCCTCGAGGCGGACGTGCACCGCGTTCGTATCGCCAAAGAGGTTGTGAAGGTCGCCGAGTGTTTCCTGGTACGCGCCGCCGAGGAACATTCCGAGCAGATACTGCTGGCCCGGCTCTACGGGATGCAGGTTGAGTGAGCGCTGGACTTCTTCGACGTCGATGAAGTGGTCGACGATACCGTCCGAGTCGCAGGTCAGATCTGCAAGCCTCGCGCGAACGTTCGGCTCTTCTTCGAGTCGATGAACCGGCATGAACGGAAAGAGGTGGTCCATCGCCCAGATGTCGGGCGCCGATTGGAATAGGGAGAAATTGCAGTAGTAGATCGCGCCCATCAGGTCATCGACCGCATGGAGCTCTTCGGGGACGTACTTGAGCCGGCGCATGCTTCGGCGGATCTTTTCGCAACAGCTCCAGAAAAGATGCTCCGCCCGGGCGAGCTCTCGAATGCCCAGGTAGCCGAACTTGAAGAGGCTTCTCGCTTCTTCGAGCGCCTGCTGTGCGTCGTGCCAGGACTCCTGCACGTTCTTGGGCTGAATCCCCTTCCAGGTTTCGTAAAACTCATCGAGGATTCGGTGGTCGTCGGACGAGGGCGCTGGCGGGTCCTCGAAATCGACGTGATCGACGCCTAGCGCGTCAAACACCAACACCGACTGGTACGCGGCGATCGCGCGCCCGCTCTCGCTCACGATGGTGGGCGCCTTTACGCTCGCTTTTTCGCAAGCCTCCTGGACGCCCGCCACCACGTCGTAGGCGTACTCCCTGAGATCGTAGTTCATCGAGCCCCGGAAATCGGTCTTGGAGCCGTCGTAGTCGACGGCTAGGCCCCCGCCCACGTCCAGGTAGCGCATCTCGCAGCCCATCTTCACGAGCTCGACGTAGATTTGCCCCGCTTCGCGCATGGCGTTCTTCACGGGGATGATGCTGGAGACCTGGCTTCCGAGGTGGAAGTGTAGAAGCTGCAGGCAATCGAGCATGTCGCGCTTCTCGAGCTCGTCGACGACGCGAACCATCTCCGACATCGAGAGCCCGAACTTCGCTCGGTCGCCCGCAGAGTTCGCCCATCGCCCTATGCCCTTGCTGCTGAGCTTCGCTCGAACGCCGAGACAGGGCCGGATGCCGAGCTTCTCCGATGCGCGAAAAGCGAGGTCGAGCTCTTCGATGCGTTCAAGGACCACGACGACCGTGTTGTCGAAACGCTGGGCGACCAGAGCCGTCTCCAAGTAGGCGAGGTCTTTGTAGCCGTTGCAGACGATGAAACCGTCTTCGTCTTCCATCGCGGCCAGAGTGATCAACAACTCCGGCTTCGACCCCGCTTCCAGACCGAAACGCCACGGTCGTCCGGACTCGACGATTTCGTCGACGAGGTGCCGCTGCTGGTTCACCTTCACCGGAAACACGCCCCGGTACTCCCCCTCGTACCCGTATTCCTCGATGGCGTTTTCGAAAGACTCGTTGAGAAGCCGAATTCGGTCCTGGAGGATATTCGGGAAACGAATCAGAAGGGGCAGATCGAGGCCGCGTTCAGCGAGCTGCTTCGTGAGCTCGTACAGGTCGATGGCCCGGTCCTCCGTGGGGTCGGGTCTGACTTCGACGTTGCCCTGCTCGTTGATCCGGAAGTACGGCTCGCCCCAGCCTTTGATCTGGTAGAGCTTCGCGCTCTTTTTCACGCTCCAATCGCGCGGCTGGCCGTTTCCATCCATCGGTCCCCTGGACTAGCACATCGGACAGGCCGAGGGTCGCCCCGCCTTCGTTGCTCCGTCGGCCGGGCCGTGGTAGCCGAACGCGCATGTGGGGAAGCCAGCCTAGTCGCCGAATGGCGCTCATTCTCTTGCTCTGTGCGCAGGGGTTCACTTGTGACGAGGACCCGGCCGCGGCGGAGGCGCCGGTGGAGGAGTCTGCCGACGAGGAAGCAAAGCAGGAGCGCCCGAGGCGCCGAGCCAAGCCCGCGCCAGCGGTCGCGCCTGCGCCCGAGCAGACCGCGACGTACGAGGATCTCCTAGCGCTTCTCCATCTTGCCGACATCTACGACTCGACTGGCCTGCAGATCGATTTCGGAACCTCCGCCCGGCTCAAGTACACGCTGGGCAACTGGAACAGCGGTTGGCAGGGGGAGAGCCGGGAAGGCGACGTTCGAGTCTCCACCTTTGGCAAGACCTCACGCCTCTACCTCCCCGCCGAGAAGAAGCAGGCCATGCGGCTTCGCTTCCGCGCCAAACCCTACGCGACGGGCGCGCTCATTCTCTATGTGAACGGGAAGACCGCGGGAGAAACCCGGCTGACCGCGAATTCGGGTTTCGCCAGCTTCCAGATCGAGATCCCCGAGTCGCTCATCCGCGCTGGCGAGAACTCGATCATGCTTCGGGCGACCAAGACAGCTCAGCTGCGTGGCAAGTCGCGCTCGCTCGCGCTCGACTGGCTGCGTTTCGAGCCCTCGGGGGCAGAAGATAGGGACGCGATCGAGCGCATCGAAGTCCGGCAGGTAGCGGTGTCGGGCGTCGAGCGCCGCGCGATCGTCTTAGCGCCGGGCTCCCAGATCGACTGGTTCGCGGAGGTCCCCAAAGACGGCACGCTGGTTTTCGGTAGCGGCCTACCAGCCGAAGGTACGAGCACGCTCTTCGTGCAGATCGCCCGAGACGGTTCCGCGGGTTCGGCGCAGCGGATCGAGCTCGAGGACTCCTGGAGAGACCAACAGTTGTCGCTGGGTCAACGGGCGGGCGAGATCGTTCGCTTGCGATTCAAGAACGAGGGCGACGTCGGCCTGGCGCTGAGCGACGTCCGAATCGCTCGAGCGGCCTCCGAGCCGATCGCGATCGAGGAGCCGGCCCGCAACGTGGTCGTCCTGCTCGTCGACACGCTTCGGGCGAGCAAGCTGCAGGCCTATTACCCGAAGACCCGCGTGAAGACGCCCGCTATCGATGCATTTGTCGAACAGGGTGCGCTTTTCGAGCGCCCGCAGTCGCCCGAGAACTGGACCAAGCCCTCGGTCGCAAGCGTGCTCACGTCCCTCCACCCCGCGACCCACAAGACGAAGGAAGACGCGTCGAAGCTTCCAAAGTCCGCGCTCATGTTGAGCGAGGTCTACCAGAAGGCCGGGTTCAAGACGGCGAGCTTCATCGCCAATGGCTATGTCTCGAACGCGTTCGGCTTCGATCAAGGCTGGGACCACTACACCAACTACATTCGAGAGCGGCGCAACACCAACGCATCGAACGTCTTCGGTGAGGCCCAGGCCTGGATCGAGAAGAACAAGGACGGTCGCTTCTTCGCCTACATCCAGACAATCGACCCGCACGTTCCCTACGACCCGCCCGCCAAGTTCCTCGAGATGTACGACTCCAAGCCGTACAACGGCCAGGTGCAAAACCGCCGCACGCACTTGATGCTCGACGAGGCCAAGAAGAACCCAAAGAAGTACAACTTCACGCAACGCGACAAGGAGCGGATCGAAGCTCTGCATGACGGCGAGATTAGCTACCACGACGAGCACTTCGGCAGGTTCCTCGCCAAGCTCGAGGAGCTCGGGCTCGACGAGAACACGATCATCGTCGTGACCTCCGACCACGGTGAGGAGTTCCAAGAGCATGGCTCCTGGGGTCACGGCCATTCCGTCTACCAGGAGCTTCTGCACGTGCCACTGATGTTCCGCTGGCCCGGTGTCGTACCCGCGAACACGCGCATCGGCCCGGTCGTCAGCACGATGGATATCGGACCGACGGTATTGGAAGCGACTGGCGTCCCGATCCCGGACGAGTTCGAAGGCCGCAGTCTTCTCGGGTTCCTGCGCGGCGATTGGCCCGCCGGGCCCTACGTCGCATTCAGCGACTTCCTCGACCATCGCCGGGTAATCCGCGGCGGTGACTGGAAGATGATCATCCGCGGCAATCTGAGCCAAGTGATGTTCGACCTCGGCAACGACTACTGGGAGAAGAAGGAGCTCGACGGCAGTGGGCAGGCGATCGCCCAGCGCTATCTCCGAATCCTCCACGGCCAGTTCCTCGGGGCGAGCGACCGCGGCCATTGGCTGGCGGCGTCGAGCGGCTCCGCGGCCGCGAAGAAGCCCGGATTGGTCGAAGAAAAGCAGGAGATGACTCCAGAGCTCTGCAAGCAGCTCGTTGCCCTCGGCTACATCAGCGCCGAGTGCGACGAAGTCCTGAAGAACTGACGCCGAAAAGGTAACGTAACGGCATATTGCGGGACGAACCAGGCTTGGTAGCATCCGCCGCCATGTCTGACTTCCAGCCTAAATTCGAAAGCCTCGTCCAGGTCTTCAACAGGTCGATCGAAAAGTTCGGCGACCGCGCGCTCTTTGGCGTCAAACGCGATGGCCAATGGGAGTGGATGACCTACGAAGAGTGGGGCGACGGTGTACGGAGAATGCACACGGCGCTTCAGCTGCTCGGGATCGAAGCAGGCGACCGGGTTGCGATCATCGCCAACAACAGTCCGGAATGGGCGATCGGAGCGTACGCATCGTACGGCCTCGGCGCGGCTTATGTGGCGATGTACGAGTCGCAACTCGACAAGGACTGGAAGCACATTCTCAAAGACTGTGGCGCCAAGGTGCTCTTCGTTGCCAACGAGGAAATCGCTCAACGCATCCGCGGGTTTCGCGACGAGCTGCCCGAATTGAAGGAAGTCATCGTCATCTCCGGCACGCCAAAGGGTGGCGAGCAGTCGTTCTCGGAGCTGCTGCAACACGAGCCCTCCGAGCTGACGGACCCGGGTCCCGACGCGATCGCGGACTTCATCTACACCTCCGGTACTACCGGCGAGCCCAAGGGCGTCCGTCTCACGCACCGGAACCTCGCGTACAACGTGAGCGCGATGCACGTGCTTCTGCCGATGGCGCCGGACGATCGTTCGCTTTGTTTTCTTCCCTGGGCGCACTCGTTCGGCCAGACCGTGGAGCTTCACGGCTTGCTCTCCATGGGTGGCTCGCTCGGCTTGGCCGAGGCGGTCGACAAGATCATCGCCAACCTCGCCGAGGTGAAGCCCACCATGTTCATCAGCGTGCCTCGTGTGTTCAACCGCATCTACGACGGGTTGCATGCGCGCATGAACGAAGAGGGCGGCCTCAAGAAGAAGATGTTCGAGGCCGCGCTCGAAACGGCAGAGAAGCGCAAGGAGCTCGCGGCCCAGGGCACCAGCAGCGCCTGGCTCGACTTCAAGTTCAAGGTGCTCGACGGCCTCGTGTTTTCAAAGGTCCGCGAGCGTTTCGGCGGCCGCCTGAAGTACGCTTTCAGTGGCGGCGCAGCGATCTCCAAGGAGGTGGCCGAGTTCATCGACAACCTCGGGATCACCGTCTACGAGGGCTACGGCCTGAGCGAAACGTCGCCGATCGCCACCGCGAACTTTCCCGGCGCTCGAAAGATTGGCTCGGTCGGCAAGCCGATCCCTGGCGTCGAGATCGAGATCGACTTCTCGGCCACCGATGAGCCGACGCAAGGCGAAGTCGTCATCTACGGCCACAACATCATGGAGGGCTATCACAACCTCGATGAAGCCAACGCCGAGGTGCTGGTCGAAAAGGATGGCAAGCGTGGTTTCCGTTCGGGCGACATGGGAGTCATCGACGAAGATGGGTTCCTCTTCATCACGGGCCGCGTGAAAGAGCAGTACAAGCTCCTGAACGGCAAGTACGTGGTCCCGACGCCGCTCGAAGAGACGATGAAACTCTCCCCCTACATCTCTAACGCAATGGTGTACGGCATGAACCGCGAGTACAACGTTGCCGTGGTCGTTCCGGACTACGAAGCGCTCAAGCCATGGGCGCTCGAGAGAGACCTCGATCCCGCGCCTGCGTCGCTCGCGAAGAACGAAGATCTTCGCGCGCTGCTCGAAGAAGAGATCAACAAGTTCTCTGGCAAGTTCAAAGGCTACGAAAAGGCGCGGAAGATTTTCGTGGGCGACGAAGACTTCACTACCGAAAACGGGATGCTCACCCCGACGCTCAAGCTCAAGCGACGCGTCGTTCTGCAGCGCTACAACGACGCGATCGAATCGCTGTACGCCTAGCGCCGCTTGGGCTTCGAGCCGCCGACGTGGGCGACCAAGGTCGTGATCATGTACCCGACGCCGACGAGGCCGAGGGCCATCATCACGTCCGTAAACGTCGGGGTGTAGAACTCGGTTGGGAACTTGTCCGGCGTCAGATCCGCGAGTCGCTCCGCGGTCAGTGTCTGCCCCTTGAACATCTCGCCGACCTTTGGCGGCACGCCCTCCTGAAAGGGCCAGAGGCCGAAGACCGCGCCGACCAGCAGCCCCATCAGAACCCCCAGCGTCGGCTGTTCGTGCCGTTCGAGCACGATCTTGATCAAGTTGCTGATGACCAGGACGCCGATCGTGACGCCGATCCCGAGCGGGAGAACCACCTCCATGGCCGGTTGCGATGCGCTCGCGTAGTCACCGCTCCTGACCGCCACTTTGACCGCGTCGATCGCGCTGAGCACCGGCACGTACACGCCGAGAACGAGCAGCAAGTATCCGCCGCTCACGCCAGGGAGAATCATCGCGCTTGCCCCCGCGACTCCCGCGATGAACATCATCACCATGCCTTCGCGGTTCGCTCCGGAGCTTGCGCCGTCGATTTGAAGCCAGGCGAGCGCGGCCATCATCACGAGCCCCGCCAGGGCGGCAAGCCAGAACGCGCTGGTACCTGGTCGCGCCATCTGCCAGAGCACGGGCACGCCCCCGAGCGTGAGCCCGATGAAAAGGCTGTACATCGCCCAGCGGTGTTGGACCACGGCATCTTTGACCGGCCCGGCGCCTAGGACGATGGCGGCCATCGCCGCGAAGACGACGAGCCCCAAGACCAGGAACGAGCTCTTGCGAAATCGCAGGCCGCTCAGGTCTGCCAGAGCCTGAATGAACCGAGGGTAGACGCCTGCCGCCAGTAGCATCGTGCCGCCGCTAATCCCCGGGACGAGGTTCGCGAGGCCCATCAGCGCTCCGCCCAACAAGCACCGAAGTCCCCATTTCGGGCTCATCGAGCCGTCAGCCGCTGTATTCATGCCGCCGGGTGTACGGCAGAACGACTCGGACGCAAAGCAAACCGCGACCTCTGGGACCCGCCCTGAGCGTCTCTTCGGAGCCGGGCCTGGGTAGCGCGGCGCCGCAATCGGGCTTAGGTTCGCCGAGTGGGCCGTCTTTTCCTGTTGTTCACCGTCGTTCCTCTCATCGAGCTCTACCTCTTGATCGCGGTCGGCCGTGTCCTCGGGCCGGTCGCGACCATCGGCTTGGTAGTCCTGACCGGCGCGGTGGGTGCCTGGTTCGCGCGACTCGAAGGCGCCCGCGTCATTCGACGCTGGCAAGAGGCGATGGCCCGCCAGCAGATGCCCAAAGACGGGGTCATCGACGGCTTCTTGATCTTCATCGGTGGCCTGATGCTGATCACCCCCGGAATCCTGACCGACGTCGCCGGCCTTTCGATGGTCATGCCGCCGACCCGACGACTGATCGCCGGCCTCCTCCGGACTTGGGTCGAGCGGCAAATCGCTGCCGGACGTGTACAAGTGTACGCCCCGGGGTACGGCGGAACGCCTGGCCGTCCCCAAGAGGTGATTGATGTCGAAGGGGAGGTCGTCGAGGTGGTCGAGGTCGTCGAAAAACACGACCTGCCGGGGCAATTCGAGAAGTAGACAGCGCGGGCACAGTCGGCTACCAAGCGTGCATGAAAAACGTCTGGACCCTTCTTAGCTGCGTGGCGCTCGCCGCCTCGCTGACCGCTTGCAAGAAAAGCGAACCCGCGCCTGCCGAGGCCGAGACCGACGAAAAGACGGAAGCTCCTGCCGAAGAGGCTGAGGCGGCCGCCCAGAAGGTCGTTGCCCAGGGTGCCGCGCCGGATTCCATTCCTGCGCCTCCCGATGTAGCCGCACCGCCAGAGAACGCGGAACGCAGCGACTCGGGCCTCGCCTGGACCGTGCTCGAGAAAGGCACCGGCGACAAGAACCCGGGTCCCGCGGACATCGTGACCGTGAACTACACGGGCTGGACCACCAGCGGTCGAATGTTCGACAGCTCGGTCAAGCGCGGCAAG
>JBLYYU010000338.1:0-7661 GCA_048550275.1 Polyangiales bacterium | reverse complement strand
GGGCAGGCGCTCGCGTGGGGGTGGTGGGGCGGGACAAACAGCCGCCGAAGGCGTCCGGGCGGGCGGTGCAACTAAGACCGACCGCGCCGGTCAGTCCTCGACTACCAACTTGTGGATGATGATCCGGCGGCAATGTGGGCACTGGTGTAGCTCTTCGGCGCGTTGTAGCTCGATGGTGAGCTGCGGCGGGAGCGCCATCCGGCAGGCTGTGCAATTGCCGCTGTCGATGATAATTACCGCGTTTGGGATGCCGGTCTTCAGGCGCTCGTAGCGCTTGACGATGGTCTTCGAGACTTTGGCGGCCAGAACGTCGCGGCCGTCGAGCAGCTTGGCTCGCTGCTCCTCGAGTTCGGTGACTCGGGCCTTCGAGGTTTCCTCGTCGGACTGAAGGACGCCCTTGGCTTCTTCAAAATCTTTTTCACGTTCGGCCAGCGATGCGGTCTTGGCTTCGATGGCTTGAGCGATTCTTCCGAGCTCGTCCTCGCGCTCCTTGATGGCGCGGCGGTTGGCCTCGATCTCGCGCTCCGCCGCGTTGGCTTCGCGGATGTTGGTCGCCTGGGCAACTTTCTTCCGAGCGCGCTGCAGACCCTCGCCCCGCTCCTTGAGCTCGGTGCTCTGCTGCACTTTGAGCTGCTCTGCCTCGCTGAGCTGCTCGCGCTCCTGCGCGAGCATTGTCTCTAGCGTTTGAACCCCGTTGCGCAGCTCTTCCAAGCGCTGCGGTATCTGCTTGAGCTCGGCGTCGATGTCCCGCGCCGAGTCATCCATCTCAGCAAGTTTAGCAAGCGCTACGAGCTCTTCGCGCAAGGATCGCCTCCGTGGTCATCCAAATCTGGCGTGCCTGTAGCGTGCATGGACAGGCGGCGCAAGACGGCAAGACGGCAAAGCCACGCGACAACAACGGCCGTCCCGGCCGTTGTCGTTTTACGTGGTAGGCCCACCTGGACTCGAACCAGGAACAACCCGGTTATGAGCCGGGGGCTCTAACCAATTGAGCTATGGGCCCTCACCGGCGGTTCTAGCCCGATCAACCGAGCAATGCGAGTGAAACGCGAACGGTGTAGATCGGAGAAGCGAGCTCGATGGCCACGGGAGCCCAACGCCGCGCGCTTCTCTTCCGCGCTTCGCTCAGTTATCCATGAACGACCGAAGCTGCTTGCTTCGGCTCGGGTGCCGGAGCTTTCGTAGTGCCTTTGCTTCGATCTGGCGGATGCGCTCACGGGTGACTTCGAAGTCTTGGCCGACCTCTTCGAGGGTGTGGTCGCTCTTCTCGCCGATGCCGAAGCGCATGCGGAGGACCTTTTCTTCGCGCGGAGTCAGGGTCTTCAAGACGCGGCGGGTTTGGTCTTCGAGGTTGCCCCCAATGACTGCCTCGACGGGGGAGACGGCGTTCTTGTCCTCGATGAAGTCACCGAGGTGGCTGTCTTCTTCTTCGCCGATGGGGGTTTCGAGGCTGATCGGCTCCTTGGCGATCTTCAGGACCTTCCGTACCTTCTCGAGCGGCATCTCCATGCGCTCGGCGATCTCTTCTGGGTCCGGCTCGCGGCCGAGCTCCTGGACCAGATAGCGCGACGTCCGGATCAATTTGTTGATCGTTTCAATCATGTGGACCGGAATTCGGATCGTTCGGGCCTGATCGGCGATCGCTCGAGTGATGGCCTGGCGGATCCACCAGGTCGCATAGGTCGAGAACTTGTAGCCTCGGCGGTACTCGAACTTGTCGACCGCTTTCATCAGGCCGATGTTGCCTTCCTGAATCAGGTCGAGGAATTGTAGACCGCGGTTGGTGTACTTCTTGGCGATCGAAACGACCAAGCGAAGGTTGGCTTCGACGAGCTCGGCCTTTGCGCGCTCGGACTGGCGCTCTCCTTCGGCGAGCGCGCGGTACGTGTCGCGGAGCTGTTGGACCGGCTGGCCCATGTCTTCTTCGACATCGACGATTGCCTTCTGCGCTCCGCGGATGTGCTCCTCCGAAAGAAGGATCTGTTCTTCTGAACCGTACTTGCGCTGAACTCGCTTCTCGACGGCTTTGCTTTCTTGCATGTCACGCAACACGCCCTTCATATCTTTGAACTTCAAGCCGCCGACGCGTGACTCGGCTTCGTTCATCTCTCGCTCGGCGCGTTCGACGCGACGAGTGTAACCCTTGATGCCAGCGACGACTCGGTCGATCTGCTTCTTGGTGAGGTTCAGCTCGCGCAGGAGAGTGGTCCGTTCTTGGAGTTGCTTCTCGAGCTGCGAGTCAAACTGCTTCTTGCTTCGATCGGAGAGCTTGCGCTTGGCTTCGATCTCGCCGCGGACCTTCGTCATTGCGGCTTCGGTTCGCTTCACCTTGTCGAAGAGCTTGAGTGCACGAACCTTCGCAGCCTCGAAATCGACTTCTTCTTCCTTGTCGAGATCGCGGATGACGTCCTTGATTCGCAGCTTGCCCTTCCGGAGGCTCTCGCCGATTTCGAGGATTTCACCCACGCCTACGCTGGAGTTGAGGATTACATTGAAAATCTTGCCTTCGCCGTCCTCGATGCGCTTTGCGATCTCGACTTCGCCTTCGCGAGTGAGCAAGGAAACCGAACCCATCTTTCGGAGGTACATACGAACGGGGTCGTTCGACTTCTGCGCGTAGCTGTCGTCTGCCGGCGGGGGAATCGTCGAAGCGCGGCGCGTCGAGCTTCGCGTCGCCGCAACCGGAACTTCGCTCGTTCGGCTCTGGCCTTCGGGAGCGCCGTCGACGACGTCGATGTCTTCGCTCTTGAGCCAGACCATCAGATCGTCGATCTGATCGGAGGTCACCATGTCGGGCGGGAGTGCTTGGTTGAGCTCGTCGTAGGTCAGGTGACCTTGCGTGCGTCCGCGTTCGAGGAGGACCTGCACTTCCTTTCGTTCGCGGCCTTTGATCTTCGGCACGACCCGGGACACAGGTTCAGAGTTGAACTTGGATGAAGTCGATTCGTCGGTACGCACTGAGCTCTTGCTCGCCATCTTTACCTCTGCTTCGTGTTCGACTTGAGCTTGTGTGCGCTGCGCGTCAACTCCACAAACTCTCGAGTGAGCCCCGCGGCCAACGCGTCGTCGCCAACTCGGCGCGCTTCGACTATGCGTTGTTGCAAACGGGGCAGCTCATGTTCGATGTTTTTTTGTTCGAGCAGTGGAAGACCGTCGTCGAGAATTTGACGAGCGTCATCCAGGCCGTGCTCCTGCACTGCCAACTTCGCTTCCAACCAGGACCTGAGTTGATTGTCTTTCAACTCTTCGAGCAAGTCCGTGACATTGAGCGATCCCTGCCTATCCACCATCCGCAAGATAGAATCAAAGATGGCGCGTAGATCCTCGCTCGTCAAAAGGGTCGGTAGCTTCTCTACGCCGCCATGATGAACGAGGGTCGGTTGATCGATCAGCACCGAAATCAACTTCGACTGTAACTCCGACACTGGTGGTGCAATCCGCTGCTGCACTGCGTCACGTCGAGGTGCGGATCGACTGGCACCACGACCGAGTCCGCGACGCAACTCGCGACGCACCAAACCGACGTCTGTGATCCCGAATTTGCGGGCAACGCGTTCAACGTAGAGACCGCGTTCGATCGGACTTTCGACCTTGGCAAGAATCGGACCAAGTTTGGCGATCGAATCTGCCTTTGCATGGGGGTTTGGATCCGAAGTCGCCGCGGAATCATCGATTAAATATTCGATTATGGTGGGCGCGCTTACGATTCGTGTGCGCAACGACTCCGAACCTTGCTCCCTCAAGAAGCTATCCGGATCGGCTCCTTGAGGCAGGGTCACGACGTGGGCTTCTAGCCCCGCTTTGTTCACGACGGTGTATGCCTCGCGAACCGCTTTGCGGCCGGCCTTGTCGCCGTCGAACAAGAGGATCACTTTTGGTGCAAAGCGTTTGAGAAGCTTCGCGTGTGCTTCGGTGAACGCGGTGCCCATGGGGGCCACGGCGTTTTGAAACCCGCCCTGGTGAAGGGCAACTAGGTCGAAGTTCCCCTCGCAGAGCACGGCCGCGTCCTCGCGCCTGATCTCGACCCGGCCTTCGTGCAGGCCGTAGAGAACGTCACTCTTGTGATAGAGCTGGTTCTCGGGGCTGTTGAGGTACTTCGCAGGCGGCTCTTTCTGCTCCTCCATCGACGGAGCTGGATCGAGCGCCCGACCGCTGAAGGCGACGACTTTGCCATGCACATCGGCGATGGGAAACATCAGTCGATGGCGGAACCGATCATAGTGGCCGCGACCCGATCGGCGCGAGACGATGAGGCCCACCGCCTCTGCATCCTCGGGTGAGGCGCCGGAGCTCTCCAAGAAACGCACCAGCGAGTCCCAACCGTGCGGCGCGTAGCCGAGACGGAATTTCTGCGCTGACTCTTCGCTGATGCCTCGTTCGAGATATTCGTTGCGTGCGATGCCGCCGTCGGGGTGCTCGCGAAGCTGCGACACGTAGAAGTCCGTGGCTTTCTCCATCAACCCCGCGAGCCGGTCGGATTGCTTCTTGTTGCGTTGAAACTCGGCCTCGCGTTGCGGGTCGTATACGGGTAACTGAACGCCGGTCTGCTCGGCGAGATCGCGGGCGACCTCGGGGAAGGTCTTGCCTTCGACGTGCATCAGGAAGGAGAAGATGTCGCCTGAGGCCTTGCAGCCAAAGCAATGGTAGAAGCCCCTGTTCGGATGGACGTAGAAGGACGGCGTCTTCTCGTTGTGGAAGGGGCAAAGGCCCTTGAGGCTGTTGCCGGACTTCTTCAGCGTCACGTAGTTGCCGATGACGTCTGCGATCGGCGTGCGCTCGCGGATCTCAGCAATCTTGTCCTCGGAAATCACTGCCGCGTCTCACCCTTGCTCGCCATCGCTGCGAGGTCAGGGGAGTGTAGGCTTCGCCTGCTTCTTGGCAAGCGCCGCAGGTCGCTGTAGTTGTGGCGCGATGGGCGGGGCGCGCACACCGGTTCGACAGGTTCTCTGGGTGTACGTCCTGGTGTGTGCCGCGACTTTCGCGGTGACCCGGCTCGAGGCGAACGCCGTGCTCGGGCAGTACGTGCAACTGGCGGTCGCCGCGATCTTTCTTTTGACCGCGCTCCGGTTCACGCGAAGTGACCCGGCGCACTTCGGTGTCGCACTCGGCGGGCTCCTCGAACCGCCAACAGCCGATCAAGCGGCAGGGCCGCTCGGGCTATACGACCTCGGGCGCGCTATCCGGGGCGCGTTTCCCTCGGCGCTGCGGGAGCTCGGCGTCGCTATCGGAATCGCTGCGTTGGTGTTTCCTCTCTTCGCGATCGGTTTCTACTGGTGGAATCAGCCAAGCGCCGACTTCTCGTTGAGGCTCCCACCAAACCTCGTGAGCTTCGTCTTGGCGCAGCTCGTCGTCGTCGCCCTTCCCGAGGAGGCGTTCTTTCGCGGCTACGTTCAGACAGCACTCAGCGACGTCGAGAAGAGGCGCGCGCATGTGTTGGGGGTCGGGCTCGCGCCTCGGGCCCTGCTTCTTCAGGCGCTCCTGTTTGCGGGGATTCACTTCATCGTCGAGCCCCACCCCGCGCGCCTTGCGGTTTTCTTCCCGGCGTTGCTCTTCGGCTGGACTCGGGCCTGGCGAGGCGGAATCGGCGCCGCGCTCGCCCTTCACGCGATGAGCAACCTTTATTCCGAGATTCTTGCGCGGAGTTGGCTATAACTCCGACATGCGGGTCACCCCTCCGGCACCGACCATTCTAAACGAAACCGTTCGCCGCGCTTTGTCCGAGGACATCGACCGCGGCGACGTCACGACCGAAGCCTGCGTGGATCCGGCGACAGTTGGAACCGCGACCCTCAACGCGCGCGAGCGCATCGTCGTCTGCGGGCTTCCGATCGCCGAAGAGGTGTACGCACAGCTCGACCTGTTGGTCGATGTCGAGGCCCATGTCGAAGACGGTGACCTCGTAGAAGCGGGAACTGCGCTCGCCACCCTGTCGGGTCCCGCAACCTCGATTCTCCTCGGGGAGCGCGTCGCTCTGAACTTCATGCAACGACTCTCGGGAGTTTCGACGATGACCAGGCGGTTCGTCGACGCCCTACCCGGCGGCTCGCCCACGCGAATCACCGACACACGGAAGACGACACCCGGCTTGCGCGCGTTCGAGCGCTATGCCGTTCGCTGCGGTGGCGGCCTGAATCACCGCGAGGATTTGGGCGCGGCCGTACTGATCAAAGACAACCACATCGCTGCGGCCGGCGGCTGCCGTCAGGCGATCGAGCGCGCCCGCGCCTATGCGCCGCACACCTGCCGCATCGAGTGTGAAGTCGACACACGCGCGCAGCTCCAAGAGGCCTTGGACGCCGGCGCCGACATCGTGATGCTCGACAACTTCGACGACGACGGGGTTCGAGACGCCCTCGGGCTCATCGACGGACGCGCGATCGTCGAAGTCTCGGGCGGCATTGCGCTCGAACGCGTCGCGAGCCTGGGTGCGATGGGGGTCGACGTGATCAGCGTTGGAGCGCTCACGCACTCGTCACCGTCGAGCGACATCGGGCTCGACTGGGAATAGCCGGTGGTCGACGACCTCGAGCCCGCTCGCATCGCAAGTCTCATCCGCGACCACTGGGGTCGCTCGTTGACGGTCGAAGGGAGCACGGCCTCGACCATGGACGACGCTTCATCGGCCGCGGCGCAAGGAGCCTCCGACGGGCACGTGGTCCTCGCCGACCAGCAGACTCAGGGCCGCGGCGCGCACGGGCGCCAATGGTTGTCGCCCCCCGGCTCGGATCTCTACTTCTCGGTGATTGTCCGACCGAGCGTCGAGCCCGCAACGACTCCGCTGATCACCCTGGCGACCGGGCTCGGGATTCGAGACGCAGTGGCCGACTTGCTCCCAGGCCGGGACGTCGCCGTGAAATGGCCGAACGACATCTGGGTCGAGCGGCGGAAATGCGCGGGGATTCTCGTCGAGAGCCGAACCCTCGGCAGAGATCTCGATTCGGTGATCATCGGCGTCGGCCTCAACGTGAACCGAACCGACTGGCCGCCGGACCTCGAAGGGCTGGCGACCTCTCTGCGGTCCGAGTCGCCCGGCGAGGCTCGGTTCGACCGCGCCGAGGTGTTCGCCACTGTCCTGTCTTCGATGGAACGCTGGGTGGGCCGCTTCATCCGAGACGGCGCGGCCGTGGTGGTGAATGCGCTCCGTCCGAATCTCGCCTTGGTCGGCCAGCGAGTGCGCTGGGAAGACGGTGACGGGGTTTTCGAGGGGATCGACCAGGACGGCGCGGCGCGGGTACGAACGGGCGCGGGACTGCGCTCCCTGCACGCTGCACACCTCGAACCCGTTGGCGACTGAGTCCTTCGCTTGCTCCCGCCCGGCTCGGGCCCCAAAAACAGTCCCATGACCCAAGCAGATGAGCTCGAGCGGCTGGAGAAGACGGTAGGCGTGATCGCGCTCGACGAGCGCGCGATCATTTCGGTCAGCGGCGACGACGCGCATGAGTGGCTGCAAGGACAGGTCACGAACCAGATCGAAGGAGTCGAACCGGGGAGCTCGGAGTACGCGTTCGTGCTCACCTTGAAGGGGCGAATCCTCGGGGACGTTTATGTGCTCGTTCGAGACGAGGAGATTTGGCTCGACGTGCCCGCGGGCCAGGTCGCGGCGCTGCTCGAACGTTTCGATCGGTACATCATCATGGAAGACGTCGACCTCGAGCACCGCC
>JBLYYU010000337.1:0-8445 GCA_048550275.1 Polyangiales bacterium | reverse complement strand
TCCTGTTGATTGGGTTTCTGCGGTGTCCAGGGCGCGACTCGGTTCATCGACGTCACGGAGACGACGAAGAACGAACGGCCGTGCGGCGCAACGATCGGCGCGCGCAGGTCAGCGCTCAGCTCAGCGCGTTGCAGAAACTCAATTCAGGAGTGAACAGTTGCGGATGAAGATCGGTGGCCCGCGAACGTTGGGTGGCGCCCGTTCGCGAAGAAGCCCCTGCTCGCAGGCTTCCCGCGACGACACCCAGTCGCCGCCCCGGAGGTCGACGAGGGCGAGGGGGGCTTGCTCGGCACGCTGCCAAGTGAGCTTCTGGGTTGCGAGCGTCTGGCCCGAGCTCGAGAGCTCAACCGTGCAGCAAGGCTGTGATTGCAGCTTTGTCGCTGCCTCGTGCTCGAGATGATGAGCGGCTTCGCCGTGATGGGCATGGCCCGCGGCACCTTGATGGTTCCCGTGCTGAGCTTCTCGGTCACACGCGCAATCGCCCGCGACCAGGCCGCCCATCGACTGGCAAACGTGCAAGACGATCCCGACCGTGCCCGAGCTGACGAGCGGAATCGAGATGAGCAGCGCTAGCAGCGGCCTTCGCATGGCTAGTTGAATCATACCACATCCGTGCTGACCTTGCTGGAGCGCGCGGTACGCGCAAATCCAGCAATAAGCCTACGTCGAAGCGGAGAAGAAGACCCCGACCCGCGTTTTACGCGTTCGCGCCGGGCCAGCGATTCGGCTACGGAATCGGTACATGCACCCCAAGCTCGACCAGTACATCAAGCGCGCCTTGCGGCAGCTCGACGGAGTTTCGCCTCCCCGAGGCGACTTGCTCGAGAAGGTAGCGGACTTCGTCTCGGAAGAGCGGTCGCTGGGCCGAATCGCTGCACTGAATTTCATCTGCACCCACAACTCGAGGCGCAGTCAGATGGGGCAGCTTTGGGCCATAGCGGCGGCGGCTCATTTCGGCCTCGACGGGGTCCGCGTATTCTCCGGTGGCACCGAGGTGACGGCCTTCAACCCGCGGGCCGTCGCTGCCATCGCGAGGGCTGGCTTCTCGCTGTGGAGCCCCGGCGGACACAATCCCCACTACCGGGCGACGATCGAAGAAGACGGACCGGGATTCGAGTGTTTCTCGAAGAAGTACGATGACCCTTTTAATCAGGCACAGGGATTCGCTGCCATCATGACCTGCTCCGAGGCCGACGAGGCCTGCCCGGTCGTACTCGGCGCGACGTTGCGCATTCCGCTTCGGTACGAGGACCCCAAGGTCGCGGACGGCACGCCAGACGAGGCTGCGGTCTACGACGAGCGCTGCATGCAAATCGCGACCGAGATGCTCTACGTCTTCTCGCGCGTACGTTAGCGCACGACGACGGAGCTTGGCTCCGGGGGAGCTCCGAGAACATCTCGGTTCGACTTCGGTTCCCGACCATCGGCTTCGGTGATCCCGTATTCCCCGGCGAGCTCTGCCGCGATATGGACGCGGCCGGAACGTTCCATGCGTCTCGGATCGCGGTGCAGGGCGTCGATGACCCGCCCGATGAACTCGGGCGTTTCGGCGTTCGCAAGGAACTTTCCGTACGGCCCTTTCATCGCGTCCGGATGCTGGAAAAGAGGCTCGTTTCGTTCCGTCCGAACGAAGCCGAGCCAGAGGCTCACGGCAGCGACATCGTGCTCGCGCAGGTCGATCGCCATGTCCATCGCCATCTTGTCGACACCTGCTTTGCCGGCCCCGTAGGCGGGCCCGTGCATGTAGATTCGAGCGCCGTAGCTCGAGGTGAACGCGATCAGCCCGCCTCCGGTTCGCACCATGAGAGGGGCCGCGCAGTGGCTTGCGACGTAGTGGGAACGTTGCCCCACGTCGAGAATTCGTAGCAAATCGAGCGACTTGTCCCAGAATGGACCCGGCTTCGCAAGCTCGCGCGGGACGGCGGTCGCGTTGTTCACGAGGATGTCGAGTCGTTGTTGCTCGTCCGAGACGCGCTCGAACAGGCGCCGCACCTGTTCGTCATCGCCGTGGTCGCAGGCGACGGCAATGCCGGTTCCGCCGGCGTCGCTGATCGCGTTCGCTGTGGCTTGCACCGTTCCGCCGAGTGGGTGGCCTTTGCCGCCCTCTTTGCTCCGCCCCGTCACGTAGACGGTAGCCCCAGCCGCGCCAAGCGCGACAGCGATGCCCTTTCCAACGCCTCGGCTCCCGCCCGTGACGACTGCAACTCTCGGTCCCGCTTCACTCATGACGCTAGGCCTCTAGCACGTTCGCCGGCCTGAAGTACCGCGCGCGGATGCGCAGGGCGACGTTGACGAGGGCGATCATGACCGGCACCTCGACCAGCGGACCGATCACCGCTGCTAACGCTGCGCCGTGGTGAATTCCAAAGGTCGCGACAGCCACCGCGATGGCAAGCTCGAAATTGTTGGATGCAGCGGTGAAAGAGAGGGTCGTTGCGACCGGGTAGTCTGCCCCGGCCGCTTTCGAGAGCCAGAACGAGATGAAGAACATCAGTAAGAAATAGATCAGGAGCGGCACCGCGATGCGTACCACGTCGAACGGCAGCGCGACGATCGTGTCGCCCTTCAACGAGAACATCACGACGATTGTGAAGAGAAGCGCGACCAGCGTGATCGGGCCGATGCGCGGGGCGAACGACTCGTCGTACCAGGTGCGCCCCTTCGTCTTGATGAGCCCCGTGCGGGTCAGAAAGCCGGCAGCGAATGGGATGCCCAGATAGATCGCGACGCTCTTGGCGATCTCGGCGATCGTGATGTCCACCACCATGCCTTGTAGGCCGAGCTTCGTCGGCAGCCAGGTGACGAAGAACCAGGCGTACACGGAGAAGAAGAGGATCTGGAAGATCGAGTTGAATGCGACGAGGCCCGCTGCGAATTCCCGATCGCCGCTCGCGAGGTCGTTCCAAACGATCACCATCGCAATGCACCGAGCCAGGCCGATGATGATCAGGCCGACCATGTACTCGGGCTTGTCGGGAAGGAAGATGACGGCCAGCGCGAACATGAGGACTGGTCCGATCAGCCAATTTTGAATCAACGAGAGTGTGAGAACCTTCTTGTTGGTGAAGACCCGGCCCATCTCCTCGTAGCGGACCTTCGCGAGCGGCGGGTACATCATGAGGATCAGGCCGACAGCGATGGGGATCGACGTGGTTCCGATGCTCATCGCGTTCAGAGTGTCGGCGAACCCGGGCACCAGGTAGCCGAGCCCGATCCCGATCGCCATCGCGACGAAGATCCACAGAGTGAGGTAGCGGTCGAGAAAAGAAAGTCGGCGTTCTTCGTCGGTCATCGTGTCGTGCTTTCCATGGCGGCGGGCCGGAGCTTTCCATATACTCCGCGACGATGGAAGCCGACGCGCGAGAGTCCCGCCCAAGCGAGTATCTGATCCAAGGAAAGCCCGTTACGATGCCCTGCGTCGTTCGGAATGCCTGCTCCGCGACTGCCAGTTGGCTGGTGAGCACGCGGGCGGCGCAAGCGCTCTTACCCGGCTCAGATCTCGAGATCGCTGAGGTTCTTCCGGGGCGCGGGCTGCTGAGTATCGCCTGCATCGACTACCGGGACAATGATCTCGGAGACTACAACGAAGTGTCCATTGCGTTCTTCGTTCGCAAGCGCGGGGATCGAAAGGGGATTCCGTACGCTAGCGCTGCCGTCGACATGATGCGGGGTTTGCTTCCTACGCACATCGTGCATCTGCCGGTCAATCAGTCGTTCACTTGCGAGGCCGGCCGAGCGATTTGGGGCTTCCCAAAGACCGTCGACGAGATCGACATCGACACCAGTGGGGACCGATTGCGGTGCGTCTGGGATAAGGACGGTCAGAACGTGATGAAGGTCAGCCTGCCCATGGGCGGGAGCCGAGACTTTCCGGAGCAAGAGCTCTGCACCTACAGCTACATCGATGGAGCCCTGCATGAGACGCGTTTCGTTTCGAGCGCCCAGAACCTCGGAGTTCGGATGGGCGGCGTCAAGATGGCCTTGGGTGCACATCCGGTCGCCGATCAACTCCGCTCGCTCGGCCTACCCAAGCCGGCGTTGATGAGCTTCTGGATGGGCAAGATGACTGGACGTTTTGAGGCCGCGGTGCGTTGCTAGCTTCGATTCTTGCCGAGCCACGCGTAAACGGCCGGTAGAACCAAGAGTGTCAGGAGCGTGGCGGTCACGAGCCCTCCAATGACGACAGTAGCCAAGGGCCTTTGTACTTCGGCGCCCGCACTGCTCGATACGGCCATCGGGATGAAGCCAAACGCGGCCACGGCCGCCGTCATCAGCACCGGCCGCAGCCGGGTCAGCGCACCGCGTTCGACCGCGTCGTCCACGGTGGCACCCTCGGCCTGAAGCTGGAGTATGTAGGAGACCAAAACCACGCCGTTCAGAACTGCGATTCCGAACAAGGCGATGAAGCCGACACCCGCCGATATCGAAAACGGCATGCCACGAATCAAGAGCGCGAAGACGCCGCCGGTCGCTGCGAAGGGGACGTTCAAGTAGACGATCAGTGCGGGCGTGGCCGACCCGTAGGCCACGTACAAGAGAATGAAAATCAACAGTAGGGCGATTGGGACGGCGACCACGAGCCGTTCGGTGGCCTCCTGGAGGTTCTTGAACTGTCCGCCCCACTCGAGGAAATAGCCCGCCGGAAGCACGCCGGAGCGCGCAATGCTCTCCTTCGCCTCCGATACGAAACCGCCGAGGTCGCGGCCGCGCACGTTCGCTTCGACCGTGAGGCGGCGTTGGATGCGATCGCGATTGATTTGGGCCGGTCCCTCCTCGACATCTAGGTCCGCAAGTTGCCCGAGTGGAATCAACGCCCCGCCGGGCGCGGCGATTGGAACTTGGCGAATCGCCTCGATGCTAGATCGGGCGTCTTCCCGGAATCGGACCTGCAGAGCGAAACGTCGCTGCCCTTCGAAGACCTCGCCGACGTTCCGGCCACCCATCGCTGCTACCGCGTCGAGCACGTCGCTGACGTTGATCCCGTAGCGGGCGATGCGGTCGCGATCCACACGGACGCGCAAGACCGGGAGACCGGCCGACTGCTCTGCCTTGACGTCGGCGGCCCCAGGCACCGTCCTCAGAATCCTCACTAGATCGTCACCGGCCTTCCTCAGTGCGGCGAGATTTTCGCCGTAGATGTTGACTGCGACGTCGGAGCGAACGCCGCTGATCAGCTCGTTCATTCGCATTTCGATCGGCTGAGAGAAGGAGAACCTCTGGCCCGGGACCTCCTCGTGGAGCGTGTGCTCCATCGCTTCGATCAGCTCCTCCTTCGTGTCCGCCGCGGTCCAATTCGAGATCGGCGTCAGCATGATGATCACGTCGGAGAGCTCGACCCCCATCGGGTCGGTAGCCACTTCGGGCCGTCCGGTTTTCGACAGGACCGTCTCGATTTCGTCGGCAAACTTCTCGCGGAGAACCTGCTCGACGCGGGTGGTGGCTTCGATGGACTCCTCGAGCGACACCGAGGGCAGCCGTATCGCGTGCATGGCAATCGCGCCCTCATCGAGGGTCGGGACGAACTCCGCTCCCAAGAACGGAACCGCGACGATCGAAAGTGCAAAGATTGCCGATGCGATCGCAAAAGTCCGCCTCGGCCGCGCGAGTGAACGTTTGAGCATCGGAGCGTACCAGGCGCGGAGTTTTCGGAGGAGCCAGGTTTCGTGCTCGACGACTCCTTTTCGAAACACAAATGTGCAGAGGGCGGGCACCCAGGTCAGGGCGAGGACGAGCGAGGCCGCGAGCGCGAACACCACGGTCAAGGCCATCGGCTGGAACATCTTCCCCTCGACGCCGCGCAGTGAGAGCACCGGGACGTAGACGATGATGATGATGATGACGGCGAAGGCGACTGGTCGCCCGACTTCGAGGGCCGCGCTTCGCACCGTCTCTTGCATCTTCCGCCCGGTCGGGCGGCGGTCGCTGAGCACCCGGACCACGTTTTCTACGATGACCACCGACCCGTCGACGATGAGCCCAAAGTCGATCGCTCCGAGGCTCATCAGATTTCCGGAGATCCCCGCCGCGCGCATTGCGATGAACGCGCCGAGCATCGACAATGGGATCACCGACGCGACCAGGAGCCCGCCTCGTATGTTGCCGAGTAGGAGCAGAAGCACGACGACGACCAGTACGCCGCCCTCGATCAAGTTCGTTGCAACCGTGCGAATGGTCCGGTCGACTAGGTCGGTGCGGTCGTAGAAAGTCTCGAGCGTCACACCTTCGGGGAGGGTTGGCCCGATGTCTTCCAGTTTGGACTCCACGTCGCGAGCGACCTCGCGCGCGTTGGCGCCCATGAGCATCATCGCGATTCCGATCACGGTTTCGCCTTCACCGTTGATGGTGGCGGCACCCTGTCGGACCATTGGAGCGTTCACGACCGCAGCGAGGTCATCGACAGTGATCGGCGTTCCTTCATGTCGGTTGGCGACCACGATGTGGCGGATGTCATCGAGGTTGGCGATCAGCCCTTCTCCGCGAATGAGCAGTTGTTCGCCCGACTGTTGAATGTACGCGCCACCGGCATTGGCGTTGTTGCGCTCGATTGCGTCGAACACATCGGCTAGCGGAATGTCGAGGGCCGTCAGGCGTGCGGGGTCCACTTGGACCTCGTAGGTCTTCACCTCCCCGCCAAACGTGTTCATCTCGACCACGCCCGGCACGGCACGGAGCTGGTAGGCGACATACCAGTCGAGGACGGTGCGAAGCTCCATGGGAGTGTAGCAGTCGTCCGTATCCGGTTCCTCGGCGCCACACATCGGTTCGCCGCGAACCGTGAACTGGTAGATCTCACCGAGTCCGGTCGAGATGGGACCCATCGCGGGACTCCCGTACCCTTTTGGAACCGCCTCGCGAGCTTCGGCGAGCCGCTCCGCCACGAGTTGCCTCGCGAAGTAGATGTCCGTTCCTTCTTCGAACACGATCGTGACGGAAGACAAGCCGAACTTCGAAAGGCTCCGAACCTCCGAGAGCCCAGGAAGCCCGCTCATGACCGTCTCGACCGGGAAAGTGATGAACTTCTCGACTTCCAGCGGGCCGAGGGCCGGCGCAGTGGTCAGAACTTGGACCTGGACGTTGGTGACATCCGGGACCGCGTCCATCGGGAGCTGCTGTGCTGCGCGGAGACCGACGGCGCCAAGAAGAAGAACGCCGAGGATCACCAGCGAGCGGTTTCGAATCGAGAAGCTGAGAAGTCGTTCGATCATCGTTCGTCTCAGTGCGCGTGGTCGCCTTCGCTGAGCCGATTGCTCAGGAGCTCTGACTTCAAGATGAACGCGCCCGCCACGGCGACCTGATCACCTTCGTGCACCCCGTCGCGCACTTCGACTTTGCCCTTGGCCCGCGCACCGAGAAGAACCGGCGTGGGTCGGAAGACCCCGGCCTCGTCGTTGGCGACGAAGACGATGGCTTGTCCGTCCACTCGCTGCACCGCGTCCTTCGGGATCACTACGACCGGTTCGGCGCCTCGTCCTTCGGGCCTCAGGGAGATCCGGCCGAACAAGCCCGGACGAATGGTTCCGTCCGGATTGTCGAGCTCGACCCGAATGTCGAGCGTGCGGGTGTGGGAGTCGAGAGTATGGCTGACGTAGTTGACGACGCCCGGCCACTCCTTGCCAGGGTACGCTTGAAGCGAAACCACGGCAGGGGCGTTCAAACGCGCCGCTGCAACGTCTTGCTCGTAAACGCGCCCTACGACCCAGACGCGCGTGAGGTCCGACACGATGAAGAGGGAGCTGCCTTCAGAAATGATCTCTCCAGCCGTCGCGTGTCGCTCGATGACGGTGCCATCCAAGGGACTCCGAATGGTCGTCTTGCTTCCCGCGCCCTTGCGACCTCCGTAAACGTGGAGCCGTTCGGTCGCGGCCGCCAAGTCTGATTCTGCGCTTCTCAGCTCGCCCTGGGCTTCGAGGTAGGCCCGCTGCGAGCCGATGCCTTCGCGCTTGAGCTCCTCCTGCCTCACGAAATTGGCGCGGGCGACCTCGACGCCCGCGCGCGAGTTCGCCACCGAGGAACGGGCCTCCCCAAGCGCTACGCTTCGCATGCTCACCAGCGCTTGGCCGGATTTCACCGAATCGCCGAGCCCCGCATGAACCTCGTCGATCTGTCCCGTGACCATGGGCGTCACGTGCGCGGTGCGATTCGGGTTGAGCCTCACCTCGGCAGGAACGTCGATCCCCCCAATCAGGGTTTCCATCCGAACGGGTTCCGTTCGAATGCCGCTCCGCTCTAGACCGAGCTTCGAGATGCGGACCAGTCCACCGGGCTTCGCTCCTTCGTGCTCGTCTCCACGAGCACGCTCTGACTCGCTGTGGCCGCGCTCGTCTTTACACCCCAGGAGCAGACAAAGCGCGACGATGGCTAGGAGGATAGATCGTTTAGTCATCGTGCAGATCTCCGGTCTGGGCATCGTCGTGGTTGTCATGGTCGTGCTCATGATCGTGGTGC
>JBLYYU010000336.1:0-3702 GCA_048550275.1 Polyangiales bacterium | reverse complement strand
GTCGATGGAGATGACGACCACCGGGTGTTCGAGGTCGATCGCGATACGACGGTGGAGCTGCGCGGGATCACGATCACCCGCGGACGAGACACCGTGGGCGCCGGGCTCTTCATCGGCGCAGATGCCGACGTCACGCTCACCGGCTGCTCGATTACGGAATGCACGGTTAGTTCTTCAGGGGTTGCGGCGGGCATCCGTGTGACGGAGGGCGCGCTGCTCACGCTCGTCGACAGCACCATCTCTGGGAATGTGGCCTTTGCGGCTGGAGGGGTTTGGATAGACAGCGGCGCGACCGCGAACGTGCGGAACAGCACGATATCCGAAAACGTCGCGGAAGACGACGTCAGCGGAGGCATCAGCGCACAGGGTGAGCTGACGCTGACCAACAGCACGCTTTCGGCCAACTTCCCCGGCGCGATTCGAGTCGGCAGCGAGGGCTCGACGACTCTAACCCAGACGACGATCGTTCGGGCGGATCCCGATGCGGGTTTTCCGACGATTTCGATCGCAAGCTCGGGAGCTCTCACGATGGTCAACAGCGTCCTCAGCGGCTCATGCGGCTCCGATGCAGCCATCTCCGGCGGCAACAACATCGAAAGCCCGGACGACACCTGCGGCCTCGGCGGCGTGGGCGACGCCGTCGGTGTATCCGGAACTCTACTGCGGCTCGGCCCCCTTCAACAAAACGGCGGGCCCACCCAAACGCACGAACCCGGTTCCGGAAGCGTCGCCATCGACGCGATCGACACAGCAGACTGCGAAGTCGAGGACGACCAGCGTGGCGTCGAGCGCCCCCAGGGCGCAGGCTGCGACGTAGGCGCGGTCGAAGTCGTCCCCTAGCCCCCGCCGGGACCGCGGCCTTTTCCTAGACTGGAGCCTCCGTCGGGCCGCATCCCAAGCCGCGCGCGCGACGGGTCGTCACGCGAACTCGGCCATGTTACCTCCATCCATATGAAAGCAATCTACATCCGGCAGTTCGGCGATTCGAAGACCCTCGAGGTCGGGGAGGTGCCGACCCCCGAGCCCGGTCCGGATGAAATGCAAATCCGCATCGACCACACCTCGGTCAACCCGGTCGACTGGAAAATTCGAGAGGGTTATCTGCAGTCTATGATGCCGCACGAGTTCCCGCTTATTCTCGGATGGGACGCAGCGGGGGTCGTCTCCCAAGTCGGCGCGAAAGTCACGTCGTTTGCGGTCGGCGACGAGGTCTACAGCTACACCCGTCAGCCCACAGTCCAGTTCGGGACCTACGCCGAGTACACGGTCATCAACGCGTCAGCCGCCGCAGCCAAACCGAAGACCTTGAGCTTTGCAGAGGCGGCAACCGTTCCCTTGGTGGCGCTCACGGCCTGGCAAGCGTTGGTGGGTTTCGCAAAAGTCGCCTCGGGAGACAACGTGTTCATCACGGCGGGAGCCGGCGGTGTCGGCAGCTTTGGCATCCAGTTCGCGAAGCACCGCGGCGCCAACGTCATCACGACGGCAAGCGCCAAGAACCACGACTACGTCCGTTCACTCGGCGCGGACCATGTCGTGGACTACACCAAGGGAGATACGGCGGCAGCCGTGCGTTCCTGGAACGACAACATCGACGTGGTGTTTGATTGTGCAGGAGGCGATTCGCTTGCCGAGGGCTTCGAAGTGATTCGAAACGGAGGTCGTTTGGTCTCGATCGTGGACACACCTTCCGAAGAACGAGCGAAAGCCAAGGATCTGCGCGCTGATTTCGTGTTCGTGCAGCCCAGCGGCGAGGAGTTGACCCAAATCGGCGCGCTCATCGACGCGGGCAAGGTTCAGGTTCCCCACCTGCAAGTGAAGAGCATCCAGGAAGCCGCAGCCGCCCTCGACGAAAATCAGAATCGCCACGTTCGCGGCAAGGTGGCTCTCAAAATCGACTTCTAGAGGATTCTTCGAATGAATCGGCTCATCACGCTCGCTTTCTCGCACTACAACGAAAAGGCCCGCTGGGCCCTCGACCGTTTCCGCGTTCCGTATCGCGACGAGCGGCACTTGCCGTTCGTTTGCTCGATGGCGGTGGCGGTCGCGACGCGCGGGCGCGGCGGCGCGGCCGACCGCACATCATCGAAGTTCTCGACGCCCGTTCTGATTTTGGACGACGGCCGCAAGCTCACCGATTCCACGGACATCGCGAGATTCGCCGCTGGAGACGACGCTTCCTTCTTTCCGAACCAAGAGGTTGCGTCACTCGTCGACCACTATGGCGATCGTCTCGGGCCCTACACGAGAGCGCTCGCGTATTGGCATGTTCTCCGCCACCCGGGGATGATCGAGCAACTCGCCGACGACAATGTGAGCGCGCGGCAGGCGCGGCTCTTTCGCAGCCTCATGCCCCTGGTCCGCTCGAATCTGACCCGTGCCTTCAACCTGACGGAAGCCAGCCGTGACAAAGCAATGACACGTCTTCGCACGGAGCTAGACGGCGCCGCAGCGAGGCTCGAACGGAGTCCTTACCTGTACGGCGATCAGTTCACCGCCGCCGACCTCACGTTCGCCGCGTTGCTCGGGCCGGCGCTCTGCGTCACGCCCGAAGAGGGGTACAGCGCAGTCCTGCCGTCGATCGATGCCTTAGATGCAGATGCAAGAGCGCTCGTCGATGAAACCCGATCCCATCCGGCGGGCCGCTTCGCGCTTCGCATGTTCGCCGAAGAGCGAAGAGCCTAGAGCCTCTCGAGGCCGTTTTGCGAGGGCTACCGGCGACGTCGTGACCGGACGAACCCGAGTCCAAGCAAAGTGACGAGCCAATGAAAGCCGCTGTCCCGAGGGCTTCCGCCGACCGCACAACCGCCACCCCCGCGCCAACCGTTCTCGAGCTCGCACGCTTGGTCACAGCCGTCGCTGTCGCTCAGGTTTCCATCGTCACAGGCTTCGCCAACGTCACGGACGCCATTGCCGCAGCTCAACGCTCGCGCGCAGACCGCCGAACGGGCGAGTCGGTTGCACACGCCGGTCCCGCATTGCGCGCCCTCGGTACACGGTCCCATGTCGACTTCGAGGAGGCACCGCGGGTCGCAGCCGTCACCCGCATCCCCGTTGCCGTCGTCGCAGACTTCGCCGCTCTCGATCACGCCGTTGCCGCAGACATCGGCCGCCTCACAGGTGGACGGGGTCTCGGTCTCATCGCAGACGCCCGACGCGCAGGCTTCGTTTCCGCCGACGGTGCAGTCCGATCCGTCGTCTTGCTCCTCGACGAAGCAAGTCGCCGAGCAGCCGTCGCCCGGCAAGACCCCTCCGTCATCGCAAGCCTCGCCGCGCTCCAGCAGGCCATTGCCACAAACGCCGGAGTCTTCGCAGCTCGCAGGCGTCTCGGTCGTGTCACAGACGCCCGACGCGCAGGAGACGGCACCATTCTGAGAGCAGTCACTCCCGTCCGGGAGGTCATCGGCGAAGCAGGTGCCCGAACAGCCGTCGCCGCTCCTTAGGTTGCCATCGTCACAGGCTTCGCCCGCCTCGACGCGACCGTTTCCGCAGACATCAGCCGCCTCGCAGGTGTCGGGCGCTTCGCTGGTGTCGCAAACACCGGAAAGGCACGCGGCATCGCCGCCATTGTTGCAGTTCGAGCCCGGCGGCAGGCTGTCGAGGAAGCAGAGCATCGAGCAGCCATCCCCACCGAACGTATTGCCGTCGTCGCAAGCCTCTCCAGTTTCTCCGAGACCATTCCCGCAGACGTTGCTGGGCTCACAG
>JBLYYU010000335.1:0-7669 GCA_048550275.1 Polyangiales bacterium | reverse complement strand
TACAACAACCAGTTGATGGTCTTGCTTTGGAGCGCGCTGGCGACCCGGAAGGCCACCCTCTTGTCTCACGTGCTGCAGAAGCGTGCCCCACCCGTGCTCATCGATTCGAGCGTGGTCGCCTACGTGCGCAATCACGACGACATCGGCTGGGCCATGTCCGATGAAGACCTCTCCGACATCGGGGAGAATCCGACGGAGCACCGGCGCTTTCTGAACGACTTCTACGTCGGAAGCTTCCCGGGCTCCTTCGCCAAAGGAGAGCTGTTCCAGTTCAATCCTGCGACGGGCGATGCTCGACTTTGTGGAACGACCGCTTCTTTGACCGGGTTGGAGTCCGCGCTCGAGGCCGGCGATGAAGGGGCGATCGACCTGGCGATTCGTCGAATCCTTCTGTTGCACAGCGCGATCACGTTCAGCACCGGTATTCCTCTCGTCTACATGGGCGACGAGATCGGTTTGCTGAACCACTACGCGTACACGGAGGATCTCAACAAGGCGAACGATAGCCGCTGGCTCCACAGGCCGCCCATGGACTGGAACAAAGCCGAGCGGCGCCATGACCCGACGAGCGTCGAAGGCCGAATTCACAAGGGCCTGAAGGGCCTGCTCTGGGCTCGCAAGTCTTGCTCGCTACTGCACAGCTTTGCCGCGGTCTCGCCGATCTGGACGGACAACGAACAGGTCTGGGCCGTTTGCCGCCGGCGCCCCGAAGGGACCGCCCTGTTCCTCGCGAATTTCAGCGAAGATTGGCAGTCGGTCGATGCGGGGATCATCGCGAATAGCGGCCTCTCGGGCCAAGTTCGCGACCTTCTAGCTCCGGAGACGAACCTCAACGCTTCCGAGGGCCGTCTCTACCTCGCTCCCTACCAAAGCCTGGTGTTGATCGGTGACGCCTAACTTGCCCTCCTTTCCCTGCGGACGATGTCATCGAGAAGACCAAACCCGAAGCACCGAAGGCTCATGAAAGGCAAAGCGAGCTCGCGACTTGCGTTGTTTCTTGCGCTCGCGTTTCACCTTCCGGCGGCAGCCGAGGAGGCTAGCGGGGAGACTCTCCCCATCGCCGAACCAGAGGAAGCTCGACCCGACTCTTCTGAAGAGGAGGATGAGCGCAACGTCAAGGTTGTCTACGACCAGGCTTTGGTCGTCAATGTGGATGACTGGTTCTCGCTGACCCTCGGCGGCCTGCTGCAAGCCCGCTACACGGTCAACTATCGAACGGAGCCGCCGACCGATCCCACCACGCTCGAACGCGAGAAGCAAGTGGCTCAGGGGTTTGACGTCGCGCGCGCGCGGGCAGACCTAGGGATCGGGCTCACCGAATTCGTGGCGATGTTCATGCGCATCGGTGTGGCGGCGGGCGGAAACTTCAGCTTTCAGAAAGCGTACATTGACCTGAAGTGGAAGTACTTCCGGATCCGCGGAGGACTGTTCATGCAGCCAACCATCGCCGAGGATAGGATCGGCCCGACCGACCTGTACTTCCTCGATTACTCGATCGTCGAGAATGTCTACGCACCGGGGAGCTCCAAAGGGGCGATGTTCACTTATCTTCGCGAGCGCTTCTCGATCAACGTCGGCTTATCGGACGGCCTCAGGACAGGGTTTTCGGAGATCCGGGCCCCGGTGAACGCGGACTACGCGATCACAGTGCGGACAGAATACGCTTGGGGCGAAGCCGGGCTCTCGGGATTCAATACGCTCACCTCGCGCCGCGGAAACCCCTTCGGCGTTCGCCTGGCCGGCGCCCTTCACTACCAAGATGGCGGTCGGACCCAAGGAAGCCTTCCAGCAAGGATTGGTCTAGGAACGGTCGACCTCTCGATGCACGGTAGCGGATGGAGCCTGTTGTTCAGCGGCGTGGTCGGCCAAGACGCGACCGACGCAACCGCAAGCAACGAAGCAGGCGAGCTCTTGGGCGGAGGGGTCACACTGATGGGCGGGTACTTCGTCGCCAAGAACGTCCAACTCTTCGGACAGTACAACATCGTACCGAAACCCAGAATTCAGGGCGCCCTTCCCCCGGCCGCACCCGACGAGATCATTGGCCCGCCGAGTGCCTTTCAGTCGTTCGGCATCGGGTTCTCGTACTTCCTCATCCCGGAGCGCGACAATGTGAAGCTGTCGAGCGACTTCAACTACTTCCTCGGCCGCGAAGCCGGAAGCCTCGTGCCGGTCTCGCCTCTGAATTCCATCCAACCCAACGACGCAGGCAGCCAGTTCGCCTGGCGCCTCCAGGTGAGCGGGAAGTTCTAGCGAGCCACTGCTCGCCCCTTTCTGAAGCCAAACGCGGGCTTCGTACCAGTTCCGGCCTGCTAGCTACCACGCTGTTGCCGCAGCACATCGAACGGCCCGACCACGTCTTGAATGTCCATCAGACCTGGACCCCAGTCGATGAACTTCGTCACGTCGTCCGAACACCCGGCGTTGCTAGAACTTAACTGTCGCCATGACTTGCAGGTGAATCGGCCATCCCGGCGTGAAGTGAAGATCCTCGCAGCCGACGAACGTGCCGCCCTCGGACACCGGGCGCGTACCGGGCGGACACGCGGCCGGTCCATCTTCGCCCGGGAGGCGCCCGGTGGTTGCAAACTGCGCTTGGCGCCAGCGCGTGTTCAGCACGTTGAGCACTTGCGCCTTGATGCCGAATCGCTCGTTGTCCCATCCGAACGAGGCGTCGAGTCGGACGAACCCTTCGGCCGTCAGGAATCGGTCCTCCGTCGCGGGGCGGTCGGCGAGATAGAAGAGGCCGATTCGGCCGGAGAGGCCGGTGCGCTCGTCGCGCGCCGAGAGGCCTGCGCTGATCAGCAGCTCCGGCGCAAGGGCGATGGCGTTTGCGTTCCCTGGGTTGTTCACGAACTCCGCGCGCACCCAGGTGAGGTCGAAGTCCGCAAGCAGCCATCGCGTCAGCTCTGCGCGCGTTTGGAACTCGACACCGAGCCGTCGCGTGGCGCCACTCGGCTCGGTCACGCCCTCGTCTCCAACCCACACCACTTCACTGTCCAAGTCGAGCCAGAAGAACACCGTCGATAGCTGGAGTCGATCCCAGGCAAGTACCCGTGCGCCCACCTCCCAACCGAGCGCTGGCGTCAATGGAGTCACTGGGTCGACCTCCTGCACGACACCACGGGCGTCGTTCGAATGAAAACCGCGTCCGAAGTTGAAGAAGAGATGCAGTGGCTCGACGGGGTTCACGATCACACTCCCCTTCGGTGATACGATCACATCTCCGCGACGATCGCTGCTCGTCACGGCTTCGAGTGGAAGGCGATCCGCGACGTCGAAGTTGAAGAAGTCGACTCGCAGCCCTCCGACTACCCGCAACCAGCGCCAAGCAAGCTCTTCTTCGCCGAACAGACCCACACTGGTCTGGCCGATCCGCGCATCGACCCTCACGTTGGTCACCGTGCGGTCTGGCGCATCCGCCAAACCGTTGTCGATCCAGTCCACTCGGAGGTTCGTGCCGAACCGCGTCTTGAGCGTGACCCGGCCGAGCAGATGCCTGAAGCCGTACTGGGCTCGCGTTCCGAGCGTAGTCCGCAAGTCCGTTTGCTGAATCATGTCGCCGTTGACGGGGTCGTTTGCGAAGAAGGTGAAGTTCGAATAGAGCGCGAAGTCCGAGCGCGTGACCCAGGCGACCAGCTCGAGCCCTTGGTCCGAGACCGAGCGTGCTCCGAACGCGCCGGCTTTCGAAGGTGAAACGACGTTCAAGTAGAGGCTGTAGCGACTGCTCTCCCCGCCCTCGCTGGGGTCGATGCTCCCGAAACGGTCGAGCCTCCCGGCCTCCACTTCGCGAAGCGGAATCTGCCCCGACGCGTTCCAGCGGTTGCCGTAGAGGCTTGCCGTGATTGCGATCTTGGTGTCACGCGGTAGGTCGACGCTGACGCGGCTGAAGAGGTTGAACCGCAGTTGATTCTCCGGGTTCTCGAATGGGCCATCGCTTCCCAAGATATCGACCGCGAGCAGGGGATGGAACTTGTCTAGCTTGGGGCTGACGATGCCGACACCCCGAAACGTCCGATAGGTGCCCCCGAGGAAGCTGAACGAGCTCGTCGGTTTCTCGCTGTCGAGCACCAGGTTGATCGTTCCCGCCGTCGAGAAGTCGCCGTACTCAGCGAAGTACGGCCCCTTCTTCACTTCGACGCGCTGGATGAGCTCGGGGATCACGAAGTGCAGATCGGTGTAGCCCTGTCCATGTCCGTGGCTGACCCAGTTGATCGGAACACCGTCTACGTAGAACGCCATGTCCGTACCGTGGTCTGCGTCGAATCCGCGCAGGAAATATTGATTGGCCTTGCCTCCGCCCGCGTGTTGAATCGAGTAGACACCCGGTGCGGCATTCAGAAGGTCCCCGGTCGAGAGATAGGGGCGAAGCCTGATCTCTTCGCCGCCGATATCCATCGAGGACGCCGACAGGTCGGCGGTAGAAACGACCGCCGTTGCGCCGAACGAAGGGGTGTCGCGGGAATCGGAGGGGTCCGGGTGCCCGGAGGGTTCGGCGTGTTCGTGCGGGGGCTCCCCCGGGGGGTCGAAGAAGACATCGAAGCGAATGACCGCCGGTATGGGTTCACCCGCTTTGGTGGCCGGAGTGAACTCGACAGTCCGCACGAAGTCGAGCGCGAGGCGCTCGAACTGCTCGGCGTCGCTACCGTCTCGGTCAGTCGAGATCACACTGGCCTCGTCGACGTCACCCGTCTCATCGACGACGATTCGGAGCACCACCCTTACGGGACGCCCATCGGCGGAATCCGGGTAGGACGGGTGTCCATGGAACTCTGGGTGGATCGCCGGTGGGACGAGAGTTGGGGCGCTGTCCGACGGAGGCTGCGCGCGCACCGATGCACCAGCAGCGATGCACGCCGCCCACACCACGAACACGGTGAAGCGATGCAAAAGCAAGAGGCCCTCTCAGCCGCGGCCGAAGCGGGAGGAGCGGATGCGCGACGAGGGCGCACCACCCTCGTTCCGGTTCGGGCGAGGCAGGATCTGTGAAAAGCAAACGGGGACAGAGGGCTAGTCCCGTGGAGGCGCGCGTGCGCGGGTCCGGATGAGCGCGACTCGCGAAGGGTCGTCTTCGAGCGCTGGAAGCTGTGGGTCCAGATACGCAAGCCGCGCCTCGGGGACGGGAGGGAGCGCAAGTTGCGCGCACGGCGCGGCGAGGTCGCGGTGCGCCAGGCTGCCGTCTCCGTGGTTCGAATCCGGAAGCTCGGACTCCGGTTCGGGCGTCTCGACATGAGCGCGTCCGTGGTCATGGTCGTGGCGTGCGTGGTCGGACGGCCCAGCGTGGTCGCCGTGCTCCTGTGCACTGTGGCTGTGTTCGCCAAACGCCTCATGAAAGACGACGTGGGCGAGCGGCAAGACGTCGAACCCGACGATCCACAAAACACCAGCGGCGAACGCCCATGCTCGCGGCTGTGTTCGAAGCGCGACTCCCACGCGGCGAGGCTACGAAACGACGTGGGTGCCCGTCAACCTGTTCGACAGAGCGCGACGGATCGACCCCGTACGCCCGGTCCAGAGCCTCATCGAGAGAGCTCGGCGTCATCGTGGGCGATGTTTGTCTCAGGGCATCTCGTCGTCGGACCAGAATCTCAAGAAGCCCCGGTACGCGCCCAGGTACACGGTGTTGTCAGGGCCGAAGGTGAACGTGCCCCAGATGTTGTTGAACACCTTGCGGTCGTAGTTGCCCTTGCCCAGCGAGGCGCGCTCGACGATTCGGGTGACGTTGTCATCGAACTCGCCCTTGTCGAAGTAACCTTTGATGCTGAAGACCCGCCATCCTGTGCGGAAATCGATCGCCGTGAGAACCCAGTCGTGATGGCCGTTGGTGGGTTCCTCCTGCCGTTGATAGACGTAGACCAGGCCACGAGACGTCGAAAGCTTCGGCGTTGCGGTTTTCGCGTCGATGTGACCGGCGGCGGGCCAGCCTTCCCGCTCTACATAAGTGCCCTTGGCCTCGTCGTAGTCGAAGCGCATGAGCCCGCCGGCGGTGTCGTTCTCCTTGAACGGGTCGAAGTACCCGTACGTGTTCCCGACCACGAGGTGGTCGTGATAGGCGACGACGGAGTTCTCGACCGCTCCCTTCCCCGGCTCGAAGAGGGGTAGCTTGCTGACGAGCGAGCCGTCCTTCTGACGGAACACGTTCAAGTGAACGGACTCGGGGCCGTTATCGACGATCGCGACGAAACGATCGCCGATGATCGTCGGGGTGGTGCCGCTTCCGTCATTGAGATGGCCTGGCTTGATCTCGTGGTTGTTGTCGTAAACGAGGTCGCCCTTGACGTAGGTCTTTCGCCACTTGGGGTCGAGCTCGATCCTTTTTCTCTTCGCGTTGAACCGAAGCTTGTAGAGGGCAACGTTCGACACGATATAGACACCATCCGGCCCGACCGAAAACGAGTTCTGAATCTGCTCGGCGAAGTCGGTCTTTCCCAGAAACATCTTTCGGAACTCGCCCCGAAGCGCCGGAAGGTCGTCGAGGTTCTGCTCCTGTCGGGCTATCCGCGCCTTCGCGAAAAACTCCTCGGCGCCTTCGGGTAGCGGGTCGATGAGCTCTCGGGCCTTTTCCTCGAGTGCAAAGAGCTGGATCGCCGCCGCGTAAACGGGCGGGCACCCGTCCTCGGTCTCTTCGCCGAGCGAATCAATTACACCGACCACGCCGAACTTCGAGGTGAACCACACGCGCCCATCCGCATCGGGCATGATCGCGGTGAGCTTGTTGGACTTGGGCTTCTTGTCGAGAATCTCTTCCACGACGGTGCCCTTCTCGACTGAGATGCCGAGGTTGATGTAGACCATCTCGTCCTTGACGACGCGTCGATCGCGGATCGGAATGCGAATGATCGTGTCATTGGCGCCGGGCACGTAGACGTCGCCGGTCGCGTCGAGGTACGAATAGGCGCCTCCTGATGTGTCCCGGAACACATCGCGCCTTCCTTTGCTACCAGCGACCTGGCGCATCTTGTAGCCGCGTCCCGGAATGTCGACCGAATCGATAACGCGTGGTGCTGCACCTGAGATGTCGATCACGAGAAGCGTAGCCGCGTCGCGGCCAAACGAAATCGTGACGACGGTCTGATCATCGAGGAACGTGAACAACGGCGCCATCCCAGAGAGGCGCTTCCCTTTTTCTAGAACGTGGAAGTAGCCAACCTTGGTGTTTGCCGGAATCGGTCCGGGAAACGGGCTCACGTCGCTCGCAAAGCTGTCCTCGTGCATCGTCCCCGCGTATCGGTCCGAGAGGATCGGATGCTGCCAGTTCTCCTGCGGCGGCAGTGGCTCGGGCAAGGTCTCTCCGAAGCGCGAGGTCCACTCCTCGAACCACTCGACCTCGACGTTGGCGAGCTGGGGCTTGAACTCGAAGCCCCTATCGTCGACGGAGTACTGCGAGCAGGGCTCTTCGGCACCCGGTCCCCGCGACGCACAGGCGCAGGTGAGCAGGATTAGGAGTCCGTAATATCGATGGAATGACATGTTCGAGTTCTCCTAGTTTCATTTGGCACTCAGCCGCACAATACATTTGTGTGTTGACCCTCTCGGTATCTGCGGCTATAAAAGTTCTCAGTTTGAGATCCTTAGTTACTATGTTTTCGATACGAGGTCTCGCAGAGAGAATCTTCTCAATCTTTTTGGTCTTAGACATATCGTCTAGTGCCAAAATCTGCTCTGCCTT
>JBLYYU010000334.1:0-10324 GCA_048550275.1 Polyangiales bacterium | reverse complement strand
TGAGGCGCGACATTCGCTCGGGCTCGGTCGCGGCTTCGGCGACTTGCGGTAGGAACGGCACGGCCCGCTTTCGAAGGTCGCTGAGGAAGATTGCCTCGTTGTTCACAGTGGCGACCACGCGTTCGATTACATCGGCGCCGGCCGAGCTCGTGCCGAGCAGGATTGTGAATGCGACGATGGCGAAGCGGGTCTTCATGGCCTTCACGGAATGTCCGATGTCTCGACTCGGATTTCCTTCAAGGCTTCGTAGTCGATCTCGACCTCGGTGTCTTGGCGAAGCCGCTTCGTCAGCTCGGCGATCGCCTCGTCCTTGCGCTGCCGCGTGATCTTGTGGCGAATCGCGCGCTTGGCCTGCTCGAATGTGCGTGTCAGACCGGCTCGTTTCCCCGTAAGCATGAGGATGTGGTAGCCGTCGCCTTCTTTCACGATCTCGGGGTAGACCGCGCCCACCTTGTCCAAGGTAAACGCAGCGTCCCTGAGCGCCTTGGGCGGCGCGCCTTCTTCGTCGGCCTTGAAGAACTTGAGGTCGCCGCCGCTGGCTTTGGTGTCTCCGTCTTCCGAGCTTTCGCGGGCCAGAGTCCGAAAGCCCGCCAGGTCGGTCTTCTTGGCCTTGGCGAGCACCTTGAGCGCGCGCGCTCGATTGGTGATGAAGATGTGACTCGCACGGACCTGCGCCGGGCGGCTGTAGTCGTCCGGGTTCGCTTCGTAGACGGCGCGAATTTCCTCGTCGGTGATTTCTACGTCTTCGAGCGGCTGGTCGATTTCGCGTTTCACGAGCTGCTCGATCATTGCGCTCCGCCTCGCTCTGACGATTTCTGGTCGGTCCGCATAGCCGCGCCGCTTCGCTTCGTAGACCAGGAGCTCGTAGCGAACGAGGTTGTCGAGGAAGTCCTTACGGCGCTCGGGGCTTTCGAAACGCGCGCGTAGATACGGCGATTGAGACGCGAGCCGATCGGCGAACTCTCCAACAGTAATCGTCCGGTCACCGACTTGGGCGAGAACTTCGCCCGCCTGGGCTTCGGTGAGCCCGTTCTTCGGCCACTCGTCCCCCGGGGCAGGTGCGCGTTCCTCCGCCTGCTTGGAGCAGCCTGCGGCGACTAACGCGATCATGAAAATGACAGCACGTTTCGAAGGCATCGTCAGCCGGGTAGCATATACCGCATGCTCGGCAACGGGCACAAAGTTCAGGCCGATTCGCGGCCGGCGAGGACCTCGCGCACCTTGGCGCTCAGGTCGTCGAGCTCGAAGGGCTTATCGAGGAATCCGTCGGCTCCGTAGAGGGGCGAGGTCATCTCGTTGAGACGCTCGCCGATGCCGGTGAGCATGATCACCCCTGTGTCCCCGAGCGACTCGTCCTCCCGGATCGCGCGGCACACTTCCCAGCCGCTCATCCCGGGCATCATGACGTCGAGCACGACGAGGTTTGGTTTCTCCCGCTGGGCGAGCCGGAGCGCTTCTTCGCCGTCGGACGCCTCGACGACTTCCGCTGGTAGTGCGCTCAAATGCCGCGCTACCAAGGCGAGAATTTCTAAGTCGTCATCAGCGACCAGGATCTTGGTCGTGGAGTCGGTCGTCATCGTATGGCTGCTCCTGGGTGCCCCAGTTTGGGACGCATCCTCGTTCCGTTCAGCAGGCTTGTCAATGGAGACCCGGTTCCGAGTCGATCAATCCCACGCCCGTGGTGGCGGTCCAGCCTTCCAAGCCGCTAACCAGCCGCAATTTTACGAAATCGCGATCGCGATCGACGACCTCGCCTCGATCTCCGCCACGCGCCTCGCCGCGAACCTGGGCCCGCGGGTCCGGGCCTTCGCGCAGGATGAGTCGGTCGTCGAGAGCGACCGCGCGTGGACCCTCTCGGAAGAGACCCGCTTTGGTACCCAGGCCCAGCGCCGCTACCAGAAGGACGACGCCGGACCCGATCAGAAGCGGATAGAGCCAGCGATTCTTGCGCTTCGCAATCGTAGTCAGCGCGAGTGCGACGAAGAAGAGCAGGTTGGAGAGCAGGAGCGCATAGGCTAGTGCGTTCTCTGAGACGCTGCCGTAGATCGCGTCGCTGATCGAGCGGTTCCGTTGGATCGTCGCCTCACCTTCGAGCTCGGCACGATGCTCTTCTAGCGCCTGTTCGGCGTTGTCTAGGTTCTCGACGGTTCTGCTCTCGTTGGGTTGAAGCACGAGTGTGCGCTCGTAGTTCAGGATGGCACGCGGGAAGTCTCCGGACTGCGCGAAGGACGTTGCCAGGTTGAAATAGACGTCCGGGTCCTCGACTCCTGCATCGACGAGTCTTGAGTAGTTCGAGACCGCCGCCGCGTGATCGCCTCGGGACGCGGCAACGTTCGCGGCTTCGAAGATCTCGACGAGCGAAGAGCTGCCGACTGCAGACCCTGGCTTCTGCGCGGATGCGCCCACGGCGCCGATCAGGAATGCCAACAGCCCCGCGGCTAGCATGGTCGAGCGCTGCATCAGCTCGCCCTCGTCGAGCGCTGAATGCGTTCGATGATCGCTGCGGTGCGTTTGAGGCATCGTTCCATTTCGCCCTTGTTCGCGCCCGAGGCGGCGAAGCGTGCGAAATCGGCACCCTCGAGCTCGTTGAACACGCGTTGAATCAAGTCATCGTCGAAACCCTCGGCCGCCAATCTCGTGCGAAGCGTGGAGTGCGAGAGACCTGTGACTTGTTCGCCGAGTCGGGAATCCAACGCGTGCGTGATCGAAGACACGATTTGGTCGTAGAAGGTCCGCGGGTCGTCGGCTTGGCGCGCGGCCTCGGCGCCCCGGAGCAGCTTGCGTTGGACCGCTGCAGCGGTGGCACTGCGTTGCTCACGCCGACGGGACACGCCGGCTCCGAGCCAGACGAACGCAAAGAGCAGCGGTGGAAGCGCCAGAAGCCATGCGAACCAGCTGCGCTCGCGCACGGGAGTCTGACCGCGGGACAGGGCGCTGTACATCCGGATGGGGCCGAACGCGGCGGCATCGGGGCTCGGGCGAGGATCGCGCGGTTCAATCGCCGGCGGGGGCATTTTTGCAGCGCCGCTTGCCGTGAAGCTGAGCTCTGGCGTGCGCGCCGATGCGTAGGCTTCCGTCTCTGGATTGAAGAAGTGAAGCTCGATCGGCGCGATGCGATGTTCGCCGGGGTTTTCGGCGATCAGGATCCACTCCCAGGTCCTGGTGCCCGAGAGCTCTCCTCGGGCGTACTGGGTGTCGTCTCGGATCGCGGGCTGCAGAGCTCGTACGCCCGCGATCGGAGGCAGGTCCACGCGCAGGTCTTGCACGTTTCCGACTCCACCGGCTTTGACGGTGAGCGTCACTGCATCCCCCGTGCGGACGGTTTTGCGATCGAGTCGAGCCTGAATCCCGTAGTTCCCCACCACGGCGTTGGCTGGCCCGGGTGAGGGGAGCGGTTTCACGTTGACCGTGACCGGCACGCCAACGCGTTCGATGCGCTGCGGGGTGTCGAAGAGGCTTCCGGTACCCGCGTCGAACGAGATCTTCGGCGGACCGATTGTGAGCTCGCCGCTTCGTTGCGGAAAGGCCACCGAATGTTGAATCGGATAGGCGCGATACTGGGCGCCTCGAACGGTCGTGTTCTGGAACTGCAAACTCGTGATCGGATCGTCGTGCACCCAGAAGCCGTCCATCGAGGCCTTGCTCGGCAGCAGGGACTGCGGAGCGACACGCAACCGGGCGTAGAGGTACACTGTGACGTCGACTTGCTGACCAATGTAGGCGTCTCTCGGCTCGACGACCGTCCTCAGAAACGCACGCGGGTCGTAGCGGGCCCCCGCCAGGTCGACTTCCGCCGGAGCATTCGGGCCAGCCGTGGCGCCCGAGGCTCCTTGGGGGGCGCCACCCGCCGCGTGGATTGTCAGAGTCAGCGGCTTGCTCCGGTAGACCTTTCCGTCGACCTTCGCGATCGCTGGTGAGAATTCGTATGTGCCGGCGACCGTCGGAAGCAATGTGTAGATATGGGCGAGGCTCGACTCCATCTTGACTCCGGAACCCATTCCAAAGCTGAACTGCATCGGACGCATCGTTTGATGAGACACGATGTCGAGCTCGGGGAATTTCTTCAGGTCGGTCAGCTCCAAGCCTTGAATGCGTCCGCCCGTCGCCTGCACGCGAACCTCGAGGCGAATGGAGTCCCCGACGGTCGACTCCGTCGGCATCGCGTCGAGGATGACCGTGACCTTGGGTTCGGCTGCGACGGCTTGGGCCGAGGGGAGGGCGGCCAAGACGAGCAGCGTCAGCGCTAGGAGCCTCATCACCAGTCCTTCTCCGGGGGCGGCCGGCCCGCGCTCCGTTTCCGGGCGCGTTCGAGGGGGAGGTTTTGCTCGTTTTGCTCGAGCGCGTCGAGAAAGCGCTCTACTTCATCACGAGGCAGGGGCTGCGGCTCTTGCTGCTCGCTCGCGCTCTCCCCTTGGGACTCTTCTTCGCCCTCGTTCCCAGTTTCGTTTTGCTGCGGCTCTTCTTGCTCTTGCTGTGGATCCTGCTGCTGGTCGGTTTCGCCGTCTTGCTGCTGTTCTTGGTCCTGCTCTTGTTCCTGGTCCTGGACCTGGTCCTGCTCTTGTTCCAGGTCCTGGTCTTGTTCCAGGTCCTGCTCTTGTTCCTGGTCTTGTTCCTGCTGCTGTTGCTCTTGCCGCTTCTCTTCTTCTTCTCGAATTCGTTTCAGGGCGTACTCGAGGTTCCAGGCTGCGTTGCGGTCTCCAGGGCGCAGGCGAAGGGAGCGCTTGAAGGCATCGGCGGCCTCGCGAAAATGGGCGGAGGCTTGCTCGAACTCTTCTTGTTCAGAAAGCGAGTCTCCCTCTCGCGCAAAAGCGATGCCGAGGTTGTAGTAAGCATCGGCCCTAGTGTTCGGCGACGCGGAGGGATCGGCGGCCGCTACGAACGCTTCCTTCGACTGCTCGCTCAGGCCCTGTCCGAGAAACGCGAGGCCGCGGTTCACGTGAACTTCCGGCACGTTCGGCAGCTCGCGCGCCGCTTCGTCGTACGCTTCGAGGGCCGGTCCGTACTGTTCCTCGCCCATCAGCGCGTTGCCCCTTTTTGCGTTGCTGTTTTCGCCACGGAGTGGGCTCCAGGCGGACGCGCTGGCGGGCATGGCGAGCGCAGCACCAAGGAGAGCGAACGGAAGGAGAGGCTTCATGCGTGCCTCCGTCGGCGACGCACAATCCAGGCCTCCGGGAGAATCGCCTCGAGCAAGAGCAGAAGGAAAGCGGGAAGGAGCGCCAGGGCGAAACGATTCTCGTGGACCGTCACCCGTCGTGCCTTCTGTTCGGATGCCTGGAGCTTGGCGAGCTCGGCGCGAATCTCGGTCACGCCCACCGTGCCTTCTTCCGCCCGTACGTACGTCCCTCCAGTGATCGACGCGATTTCCTCGAGGATGTCTTCGTTCTCTGGGCTGAGCGCGGTCATGACCAGACTGCCGTCTGCATCTTTCACGTGGCCGGTGAGGGTGCCGTCGGCAGTGTAGCTCGGAATCGGCTCGCCGCTGCCCGAACCGATTCCGACGGCGTAGATCTGAATGCCTGCGGTTTGCAGCTCGCGCGCGGCGGCGACCGGGTCACCTTCGTGGTCTTCGCCGTCGGTCATAAGGAGGACCACCTTGGCGCGCGGGTCGGGGTCGTTATCGTCGCCGCGCCCTTCGTTCGAGCTCTCGATCAGACGTTGCGAGGCGACGAGTGCTTTCCCGATGGCGGTGCCGCCCACGGGCATGTCCATTGGCCCGAGGTCGCGAAGGAACAAGCGAACCGCGGAGTAGTCGACCGTCATCGGGAAGGCCATGGCGTCTCCCGCAAAGGCGACGAGCCCGACCCGGTCTCCGTCCAGGTCCGCGAGCAAGCGTTCGAGCTCGGCCTTGGCGCGCTTGATTCGGCTGGGGTGGACATCTCGCGCCAGCATGCTCTTAGAGAAGTCGAGCGCGATCACGATGTCGATGCCGCGCTTGCGAAGCACCCGCGTACGGCTCCCGTACTGTGGCCCGGCGAAGGCCACGATCAGGAGTCCCGCCCCAACGGTCCAGAGAATTGCCCGCGTGAGTCGCCACCATTTCGCGCGGCCGGCGATTAGGGGCTCCACCGTCTTGCTCTTCCCGAAGAGCTCGGTTGCACGTTGACGGCGCGCGGCGTTCCACCAGAGCCCCGCAACGGCGACGGGTAGCAGGGCAAGAAGCCAGAGAAGCTGTGGGTTGGCCCAGCTCACGGCCACCTCCTCAACCAGAGCAAAACGAGGAGCTCGATCAGCAAGAACAGGAGCGCGGGCCCTACGAAGGCCGGGAAGAGCTCGGTGTACATCCTTCCCGCGTCCTCGATATCGGTCTTCTCGAGCGCGTCGAGGATTCGATGGAAGCTCTCCTCGAGCGCTGCGCGATCGCTCACTAAGAAAAACTCGCCGCCGGTCTTGTCTGCCATCTCGCCGAGCAGCTCCGGATTGACCGGGTAGTTGGCGCTGCCGAAGATCGCGCGGCCGAAAATGCCAGTGCCCCGTTGTACGGGCGCCTCGTCGGACACGCCCATCAGAATGGGATAGATCTTCACGCCCATCGCCGTCGCGAGGTCTGCTGCCTGCGAGGGCGATACGTTGCCCGCGTTCGACTCGCCGTCGGTCAGGAGGATCATCACCTTGCTCTTTGCCCGCGAGCGCTTCAGCCGGTTCAGGCTGACTCCGACCGCATTCCCGATCGCAGTTCCGCGACCGTCGATTTGGTCGAGCTGAAGACCTCGCAGTGCCGTGCGCAAGGCCTCTCGATCGGTCGTGAGTGGAAGAAGCGTGTACGCATCGATCCCAAACACTACGGCGCCGATTCGGTCGTTCGGCCGGCGGTCGATGAAATCACGAACGACAGATTTCGTCGCCTTGAAGCGCGTGGGCCGGATATCCCCTGCTTCCATCGAGCGAGACATGTCGAGCGTGAGGATGATCTCGATGCCGCTCACCTCGGCGCTGTCGCGAGCGTGAATGCTCTGAGGCCCGGCGAGACCGACGACCAGAAGCGCGAGCGCAACGGTTCGGAGCGCGCTCGGCAGGTCGGCGAGTCGACTGCGCCAGCTCGATTTCGGGATCTGGAGCGCCGAAGTGCGGCTGAACTGGAGCCTCGGCCTCGACAGCCTCTGCACCCAGACCCGCGCGAACCAGGCCATGGGGACCCCAAACAGCAGCAACGCCGCCCAGGGTCGCTCGAAGCGAAGCTGTTCGTCGGTGATGAGAAGCTGATACTTCGCCTCGAGGTACCGCAGGCTGATTACGAAGCCTGCGAACGCGGTCACAGCGAGCCACGCGACCGCCCATCTCCGCTGCCGAGCGGCGGTCACGACGTCTCTCCTTCATCCCCGGACGTCAGAGGCCGCGTCCGGTCGACGAGCGTGAGGGCCTCCTCGATCAACGACTGTGACGCCTCGTCCGCCAGTGATGCTCTTGCGAATTTCACCAGGTCGCACTGACCTAGAAACCCGACGACCTCTTCGGGAGCGACGGACAGGGACGTCGCCTTTCCGAGCTGGCCGGCGATTTCGTCCGTGGTGCTTTCGAGGCCGTGGAAGCCATAGCGATGCCCGAGGTAAGCGCGGATCGAGTCACTGACCGCGTCGACCCACGATTCGGTTCTTCCCTCGGCAATCGCGCTCGCGCGCTCGATCTGGAGCTCGCGCAGCTCTGCAAAGGCAGTCTCCCAAGGCGGCGGAGGTGGCGGCGGCGCCGGCTCCGGCCGATCGCGCTTTTGCCACCAACGCATGAACAACCAGGCCAGCAATGCGCCGAGCGCGATCGCAAGCAAGGCGCCAAGCGCGATCAGCAATCGGTAGTCGTCCTGCTCGACCAGGAGCGGCTGGCTTGGTGGCTGTAGCTGTGGGTCGGGTTCGTTGGCCAAGAGCGAACGGATCTCGATGCTACTCGTGTTGGATGCGAGCTCGAGAAGCTCGCCCTCTGCGCTCGTGACGCGCACCTGAATTGGTCCGAGCTCGTGGACGCCGGTTTCGAAACAGATGAGTTGCAGTTCGAAGCTGAAGGTCTTGGTCGTGCCGTCGGGGGAGGGTGACACGCTCATCTTCTTCGCGAGTATTTCGAATGGCTCGAACGGCTGCTCAGGCACGGCGGCTTCGTCGGACCCCGCCGCCGTGACCGTCACGACTACGTCGATCGCGTCACCCAAGCTGGCTTCGAGCGGAGCGTCGAGCGCGACCGCACGCTCCTGTGCCAAACCGAGCGCGGGCGTCCATGCGAGGAAGAGAGCCGTGGCGAGCGTGCGCTTCACCGATATCCTGTGAGTCGCCGTTGCCGAAGGCGGAACAGCTCCGTGAGGGGCCGAACGAAGTCGCGATCGGTGCTCACGGTGACGTGATCGAGTTGGAGGCGGCGGAACAGGTGCTCCCGCGCCGCGCGCTGACGTTGAGCTTCGCGGGCGAACTCTGCGCGCACCTCCGGGTTGGAGGTGTCGACCTCGACCAGGTCCCCGGTTTCCAGGTCCTCGACGAGCGCGAGCCCAACGTCGGCGAGCTCGTCTTCCCGAGGATCGACGATTTGAATCGGGATCACGTCGTGCTTCGCCGATACGACTTTGAGCGGCTTCTCGTACGCCTCGGCGATGAAATCGCTGATCACGAAGGCGACCGTCCGCCGTTTGCCGATACCGCCGAGCAGGTCCAGCGCCACACCGAGGTTGGTTCCCTCACCCTCCGGAGCCGCGTTGAGAATCTCGGTGACCACGCGCATCACGTGCGAGCGACCCTTCTTGGGCGGCACGAAACGTTCGACGCGATCCGTGAACAGGATCAAACCGACCCGGTCGTTGTTCTTGATGGCGCTGAATGCGAGCAACGCCGCGACCTCGGCTACCGTTTCGATTTTCGGCTTCTCGGTCGAGCCGAAGCGTTCGCTCGCGGAGAGGTCCACCAGGAGCATGACCGTCATCTCGCGCTCTTCGGTAAACACCTTGACGTAGGTATCGTTCATGCGCGCGCTGACGTTCCAGTCGATGAACCGAACGTCGTCGCCCGGCTGGTACTGCCGCACCTCGCTGAACGCCATGCCGCGCCCCTTGAAGACCGAGTGGTAGCTCCCCGCCAGCTGGTCGTTGGCGAGCCGCGACGTGTAGATCTCGATCTTCTTGAGTTTCTTTACGAGCTCCCGAGAGATCACGATAGGCCTCGACTAGGGAACTTCCACGGTTTCGAAGATCCGGCGCACGATCTGGTCGCTGCTGATCTCTTCGGCCTCCGCTTCGTAGGAACGGATGATGCGATGGCGGAGGACGTCGGGCCCAATCGCCTTGATGTCCTCTGGGGTGACGTAGCCTCGGTGCCGCATGAACGCGTGGGCGCGCGCGGCCACGTTGAGCGCGATCGACGCTCGCGGGGAGGCCCCGTGGGCGATCATGTCGGTCAAATCGCCAAGGCCCACGCGAACAGGGTGTCTCGTCGCCGTCACGATTTGAACGATGTAGTCCTTGATCTTCGGATCGATGTAGACGTGCCCGATCGTCTTGCGTGCGTCCAGAAGCTTCGCTGTCGTTGCGACTTGCTGCACCCCGGACCCGGCGCCTGCATCCCTGCCGAGAAGCAGGTGGTCGGAGATCTGGTCCATGATCTTCCGCTCTTCGTCCTGGCTCGGGTAGTCGACCCGAACATGCAGCATGAATCGGTCGACCTGCGCTTCGGCAAGCGGGTAGGTGCCCTCCTGCTCGATCGGGTTCTGCGTCGCCATCACCATGAACGGCTGGTCGAGTGGGTGGGTTGTGTCGCCAATCGTGACCTGGAGCTCCTGCATGGCTTCGAGGAGCGCGCTTTGCACCTTCGCGGGGGCCCGGTTGATCTCGTCGGCCAAGACCAGGTTCGCGAAGATGGGCCCCTTCTTTGCCGTGAACTCGCCTCTCTGCTGGTTGTAGATGACGGTGCCGATGACGTCGGCAGGCAAGAGGTCGGGCGTGAACTGAACGCGTTGGAATTTCGCGGCGATGGTTTTGCAGATCGTGTTGACTGTCAGGGTTTTTGCGAGCCCGGGGACACCTTCGAGCAGGATGTGCCCGCCGGTGAGCAAGCCGATCAGGATGCGCTCGATCATGACATCCTGGCCCACCACCACTTTGTGGACCTCGTGAAGAATCGTATCGATGAAGGCGCTCTCGCGCTGAACCATTTCGTTGATGGCACGGACGTCGTTTGACATGTGTTTTCCTTGGGGCGAGGAGCTAGCACGGTGGCCCACCCCCCATCAACAGTCGAGATCGGCGAATTATTCAAGGCGAGCGCCCCCGACTCGGGTCCCGGTCCCGGTTCCGGTTCCGGCTCGGTCTCGGTCTCGGTCTCGGTCTCGGTCTCGGTCTCCGGTCTCGGTCTCGGGCTCC
>JBLYYU010000333.1:0-4160 GCA_048550275.1 Polyangiales bacterium | reverse complement strand
GGGGATGTACGCGACGTGCGCTTTGCCGACGAAGGGGACGACGTGGTGCTCGCAGTGGCTGTAGACCTCGATGTCGCTGACGAGGACGAGCTCGTCGTAGCCTTCGACTTCGGTGAAGGTGCGGGAGAGGTGTTCGACCGGGTCCTCGTGGTAGCCGCGGAAGTGCTCCCCGATGGCGCCGAGGACTCGCTTGGGCGTGTCGAGCAAGCCTTCGCGTTCTGGGTCGTCACCAATGTAGCCGAGGAGCTTGCGGATGCATTCCTTGGCCTCGTCGTCGGACAGTTTGTCAGTCATGAGCGCTAGTCACCCTTGGGCCGCGCCGGCGCTCCGTCAAGCGCGGGGGGCGCGCTTCTGGAGGCGTCCGCGGGAGGACGAGTGGCGGGTGGTGCCGCCGGGGCGCCGGATGGTTCGGTTGAGCGACTGGTGCGGGAAGGGGCCGTCCTTGCGGGATCGGCCTCTTGGCTGCCCGCGCGTCTCCGGAGAAGGGTCGGCGACCGCGGATTCGCTCAGGACCGGCAAGGCGTCGAGCGGCTTGGCTTCGATCGGTGCGCTTTCGGAAGGTGTGGGCGCGCCCTTTTCGGCACGGGCTTCGGCGCGTGCGGCGGCGCGACCGGCTCGGCGGCCGGAGTAGACGCAGTCCGCGATCGAGAGACCACTGACGTACTGGCGCGAGCAGACACCGACGGCGTTTCGGCCCGCGGCGTAGAGGCCCGGGATGACGTTGCCGTCTTCGTTCTTCACCTGACCGCTCGCCTCGTCGACGACGAGACCTCCGAGCGTGAGGGTGGGGCAGGGGAAGCGCTTGCTTCGGATGCCGGCGTTGATCGCGAAGTACGGGCCTTTGCGCATCGAGTGCATCTTCTCGCTGTCTTTGCCGAAGCGATCGGCGGCCTTGCCTTCGGCCGCGTCGTTGTATTCGTCGAGCGTTCGGCGGAGCGTGTCGACCGGGACCTTGGTGACCTTGGCGAGCTCTTCGACCGTTTTGGCTTCTTTGCTGTTGAACCAAAGGTTCAAAAGAGCGGGCGCGCGTTGGAACCATTGCGCCTTGCCGGGCTTGCACTGCTCGCGCGCGATCTTCTTGAGCTCGCCGTTGATGATGAGAAGCGCGACGCCGTCGTTCTGTTCGACCATCGCTTCACCGACCGCGGCGCCGTACATGAACTCGTTGATGTAGCGCTCGCCGTTCTGGTTGATGATCATGCCCTTGGCGAAGGCTTCGGGCGGGTTGATGAAGCGCCAGGCCGAGATTCGGTCCATCAGGTCGGTCTTTCCGCCGACGCTCTGGCCGAGGAGGATGCCGCTGCCGTTGTCGGACGTGGTGCCGAGCGGCATCCCGGTGCCGTACTTGGGCGCGATGTCTTTCACCATCTGCCGGTTGTAGATGAAGCCGCCCGCGGCGAGGATGACGCCGTTCTTGGCGCGGACTCGCTTGACGACCGAGTGCTCGGCTTCGATTTGGAAGCAACGCGCCTGTAGCGACTTGGCGACCTTCGGGTTGTATTTGACGATGGCGATGCCGGCCTGGTGAAGTCGGCGATGGAGCTCGCTCCAGAGGCCGGGCTTGATCTGCCGGTACTCGACGCCGAGCACTTCATTTTGCTCGTTGACGATGAGGCGTGAGACGCGGGCTTCGTAGGCGACGTCGATCTTCAGGGTCTCCGCGGACTTCCGAAGCGGCTCGTAGAAGCTTTGCCCCGGCAGGCCGGCGCCTTTGGCGCGGTGACCGCGGGGCGCGGGCTTGGCGGCATCTTTGTACGGAGAGAAGCCTTCGTTGCCGGAGTAGTAGAGGTAGTAGTCGTCGGTCGGGTAGCTGGTCTTGTACGGGCAGAGCGAGGCTTCGAAGGGGACGCCGTGCCCCTCGAGCCAGCTGAGGTTTTCGACGCTCCGATCGCAGAAGTCGCGAAGCGTGTCCTCGGAGACGACGCCTTTCACTTCGAGCGAGAGGTATCGGAACATCTCGTCGGCGTCGTCGCTCACGCCGGCTTCTTCCTGGATGTGCGTGCCGCCGCCCGCGTAAAAGACACCGCCGCTGATCGCGGTCGCGCCGCCTCCGTGGAAGCGGTCGAGGACCAGGACGCGCGCGCCTCCGGCATTGGCTTCGATCGCAGCGCAGACCCCGGCGCCGCCGAAACCGACCACGACCACGTCGGCCTCTTTATCCCAGGCCTCCGCGCCTGGATTGGTCAGAACGAGCGGAGCGTCGGCCGGATTCGGAGCCCTAAGATTCTTCCCTTTTGCCATAGAGAAGAAATAGAACATGTTTCACTTGGGCTGTCGAGGCGGGCACCCGGGGCGATTCGCCCAGCGGCTATCCGGAGGCTAAGGGGCCAATTTTGCTTGGCTATTGGCGAGCCCGGACTGGCAGCGCAGGTCCCAGGCGTCGAGGTGCGTGCCCCCGTTGCTCGCGCCTCGGGCGCAGCGTGCCCAGAAGGCGACGGCCTGCTCCCAGACCCGCCCTTCCTCGCCCTTCCAGTCGGCGTCGTGGCCGGCTTGGGCAGCCTCTTCGCTGGCCCGGGTCAGGGCTGTCGCGATGCTGTCGTACACCATGGCGATGCGGCCGTTTGCCACGGCGTAGATGTCGAGTGGGCCGACGCGAAGCGCCTTGAGGAGAGCGAGCGCGCGCTCGACCGAGACGGTTTGTGCTTCGAGCCAGGGCGCGAACGTGTCGAGCTCACCGTCCCAGCGCGACGCGAGCGCAGCGTCGGTGACCTCGCGCAGTCTGGTGTACGCGGCGCTCGACGTACCGAAGGGATCGGCGGGGACCGCGCCCGGGTCGGGTTGAAACTCGTGCGGCTCGATCAGCACGGCTTGCTCTTTGCCGCGCTGGCAACCGAGCGAGAGCGCAAGCGCGACGAGCAGACAGCCGGGAACGAGGGTGGTTACGATTCGCATCTGGGTGGTACCATAGCCCACGATGAGCGAACGGTTTCCGTTTTCCATTCCAAACGGCTGGTTCCAAATCGCTTACAGCGACGAGCTCGCGCCGGAGGGCGTGCTTCCGCTGCGCTACTTCGACCGAGATTTGGTGCTTTTTCGAACGGACAGCGGAGCGGTCGCCTTGCTCGACGCGTTTTGCCCGCACCTCGGCGCGCCTTGGCACTGCGTCGAACGCAACGAGGTCATTTGGGCCTGGCATCACGGTGCGGGGGCGGAGCCCGCTTGGGAAATCCCCGAGGTGGCCGAAGTCTCGAGCGAAGACTGGACCGCGCTCGACCGGCACCGCTGGACGGTGCGAACCCACAACCAGGAAATCGGCGAGAACGCGGTCGACCGGGCGCATTTTCGCTACGTGCACGGCACGAAAACGGTGCCCGACTCGGAGCTCGAGCTCGATGGGCACATTCGGCGCGCGGTGCAGCACGTTCGGATGAGCACTCCGCAGGGCGAAGTCGACGGGCAGATCCGCGTCGAGGCGCACGGGATGGGCTGCACCATCACGCGTTTCAGCGGCATCTGCGAAACGGTGCTTCTGCTTTCGCACACACCGATCGACGCGGGAACGGTCGACTCGCGGTTCTCGTTCACGCAGCAGCGAGCAGACGAAGGGAGCGGCGTGGCGGCCGCCGTGATTCGAGAGGTCGTGCGGCAGATGGAACAGGACATCCCGATTTGGGAGAACAAGAAGTACCTCGACAAGCCGATGCTCTGCGACGGTGACGGGCCGATCGCCGAGTACCGGCGCTGGGCGAGGCAGTTTTACAGCTAGCCGTTTGCGTGGCTACTCGTCGGGCGGACGGGAGCGCGGGACGGCGCGCTCGAGGAAGTCGATGTAGCGAGCGGCGGTGCTGCCGACCAGGAGCATGTCGTTGTGGTCGATGCGTGGGACTTCGATGTACTCGTCGGCCTTGAAGAGGCGGGCGAGCTCCTTGCCGTGCTGCACGTCGATGATGGAGTCCGCGCCGCCGTGCGCGACGAGGATCGGGCAATCGACCTTGCCGGCGAAGTCGCGGCTCATGAAGCGGTGTTTGAGAAGGGAGCGGACAGGGAGGAAGGGGTAGTGCGTTTTGGCGAGGTCGACGATGGAGGTGAACGTCGACTCGAGCACGAGGGCGCCCGGCTCGACCGCGGCGGCGAGCTGGACGGCGACCCCGCCACCGAGACTACGGCCGTGAATCGCGACCCGGTCCGGTTCGGCGCCGAGCTCGCCGGTGACCCAACGC
>JBLYYU010000332.1:0-17061 GCA_048550275.1 Polyangiales bacterium | reverse complement strand
CGAGGACGGACATTCGGTCCGAGGGAACGACCACGACGACGCGGTCGGCGAGGCGGGCCGCACGCCGGAGGGCCTGCCCTTCAAACGGCCCGTCCCAGGCTTCGAGGTGCATTCGCTCCGCGGCGGTAGCCAATCGGATCGGCTGCACCTTCGGTGACGAGCGCCGTGCTAGCGCGACAGACTGACCGCCGGTGCGACTTAGCGGGTAGGGCCCGGACGGGGCTGGCGTCTGCAGCGGTACAGCGGGGCTTGGAGCGGCGTCGTCGCCAGTTTCCGCCGGGGTGCTTTGCCCGGTCCGAAACCAGTCGTTGTTCATGCGTTGGGCGAGCTGGCTAGCAAGTCGAGATTCATCCGCGGTGCCGCCGATGATCAGCAGGCTTCCTTTGGCGCGCGGCGCAAAGTCATCGAGACCGGCCACGAGCTCGTCGAGAGCGAGGGGATCGGCCGGCCACGTCGTTGAAGCGAGCACCGGTCCTCTGCCCCAGAACCCAAACTCCGCCGGCGTTTGCAGACGAAGCCCTCCGAACTCTCGACGCAAGATGAACAAGAGCGCCAAGCCGACCGTGATCATCGGAACCGCCAGAAAGACAACGGTCTTCATCTTGTTCCGGACCGGGTACTCAGGGACCGCACCCGGGTCCAGCACCATGAGGCCGCTCGGTGGATCGCGAAGCGCATCCTCGAGGGCAGCCTCGGTGCGACGCAAACCGCTCAAGAGGTTTTCGTCGACTTTGACTTCGGCGAGCAAGGCAGAGGCTTCGCCTTCGATATCCGAGAACGTCTCGACCCGGGTCTGCGCCTTTGCGGCCATCTGGGAGAGCCCTTTTTGGCGTTCCCGGAGCGCCGCCAATCTCGCCCGCGCATCACGAAGCTGACCGTCGACTACCTGGTAGGTCGAGTTCACACCGACCAGGCCGCCACCAGGGCTCGCCCCCCCTCCTCGGCGCAGCTCCGCGCCGAGCTGCGCGACTTGCTGCTGGAGCGACTGAACCCGCGGGTGATCCGGCGAGAGCGTGGACCTTGCGTTCACGAGCTCTTCGCGCAGACGTTCGTAGGCGGCCCGCTCGGGCGAAACCCTTCCGCCGATCGCGCTCGTCTTCGGTGTGCTCGCCAAGAGCGAGTCGAGGCTGGCCACCTGGGCTTCGAGTGCGCGAATATCGGAAACCGCGAGCTCGCTTTGCGCGCGAAGCTCCGCGGCCGACTGCACCATCGTCCGCTGTTCGGTGGAAAGGTCGGCGATCCCGTGTTCCTCGCGGAACTCGTTGTATTGGCGGCGCGCCAGTTCGACTTCGCTTTCACCAGCCTCGATGCGCTTGACGATCCGCGCGTACTCAGCCTCGATGCGCTTCGCTTGCCGTTCCCTGTGGTAGTCGATGAAGATACCGGTCACGATCCTCGCGACTTCGGCCGCGTCCTCGCCCGTCTCGCCGCCCACATGGATGTGAATCGTGCCCGCCATCATGTCGATGTCGTAGCCGATGGTGTGCTCGAGGGTAGTGAGCGTGCCGTCGAAGCCGGTCTCGTCCGCGATCTTGCGGAGCACGGATTGCCGTTTGAGCGCGTCTGCAACCGGTCCGATGGCGTCCTGCCCGACCGGCATATCAGCGACTCGAAGGGCGCCCTCGTACTTCAACACCGCGGTAGTCTCATACCCGCTCGACATTCCGAGCTTTGCCCAGAGGAAACCAAGTACGAGGCCTCCGACTGCCGCGCCGACCAACAAACGCAGGCCGCCCCGGAGTGCTCGCCGCAACCGGTAGGGGTCGACTGGAACGCCCGCGCGCGCTGTCCCCGCCGACCTAGTCCCGTCGCCTGCCACTGTCTCATCAGCGATCGACATCAGACCTCCGCGTCAGTACGCGTTCTGTTTGGCGCCGGAGCCGAACACGGTCATGAAAATGATCTGCAGATCCCAAAGCAGACTCCAGTTGCGAATGTAGTCGAGGTCGTGCTCGACGCGCTTTTCCATTTTTTCCAAAGTGTCCGTTTCGCCTCGCCAGCCGTTGACCTGGGCCCAGCCGGTGATGCCCGGCTTGACCTTGTGACGGAGCATATAGCCCTGAATCTTCTTTCGGTAGAGCTCGTTGTGGGCTACCGCGTGAGGCCTGGGGCCGACGATGCTCATGGTGCCCTCGAGCACGTTGAAGAACTGGGGCAGCTCGTCGAGGTTCGTGCGCCGGAGGAAGGCGCCGAGCTTGGTGATGCGTTCATCACCTACCGTCGCCTGTTTGATCTCCGGGCCGTCCTCGGTGACCGTCATCGACCTGAACTTGAGGATGTGGATCACCTCGCCGTTCAATCCGTATCGGCGCTGGCGAAAGAACGCCGGACCGGGAGAGGTGAGCTTCACACAGATCGCGATGACCAGCATGGGTATCGCGATCGCGATGAGTATTAGCGAGCCCAGCACTATATCCTCCAGCCGCTTGAGCCAGCCGTCGACTCCGTAGAAAGGAGTCTCGTGCAAGCTGACGGTGGGCACTCCACCCATCGTGCTCCAACGCGCATGCAGAAGCTCAAACGCATAGAAATCGGCAGCAAGGTACACGGACGCCGTGGTGTCCGAGAGCTGCCGAAGAAGCTCAGCGATTCGCGGTTCAGCGCGTAACGGCAGAGCGATGTAGACGAGGTCGACCTCGCCAGAGCGGGCGGCCGCGACCAGGTCCTTCAAGTTCCCTGCACGCTGGCCCAGCGATTCCGGTATGGGGTGGCAGCGATCCTCGGTTCGATCATCGTAGAGGCCGTGCACTTCTAGCCCCAGGGAAGGCATGGTCTTGATCTGTTGCGCAAGCCGCTCGCCCAGCTCGGTCATACCGATGATCGCTGCGCCACGAGTGTTGTACCCGTGTGCCCTGAGCTCTCGGAGCATGAGAGTTGCCGCTGTTCGCCAGACCGAGATCAGCACCGGCGCCAGCACGAACCAGGTCGAGACGGTGACTCGCGAGTACTCCTCGGAGCGCTTCGAGATGAACAGGAGAAAGAGCAGTACGGGGACTACTCCGACGAACCAGCCGGACCAGACCCGCACCAGCAGAGGCTTGAGGCGAATGCCGCGTGCCGCTTGGTAGAGCCGTAGTGATTGGCCTATCACCAAGAAGAGAACCGCGCCGATCGTTCCGGCGGTCCAGGCCTTCTCGTCCCAGATCTCGCCTCGAGCGTAGATCGGGAGCCAGAGCGCGCCGAAAATCAGCCCGAAGTCGACGACGCGCATCAGCGGGGCCAGCTCAGCGTCTGTGGCGCCGCCCCATTCGGTGGGTTTCTTGCTCGTCATCGACGGTTCCGGAACAGTATAGGGGTACCTGTGGGGATTCTCACTTCAACCTTGCGGATAAGCACTCGGGACGTTAACCACCAGTATGCGGAAGTGCACGGCATTCTTGCTTTCCCTCGCGCTCGTCAGTGCGTGCGCTCGGAATCGCTACACCCCGGCGCCCACCGTACCCGGTGATGACCCGGCTTTTTCAGCGCCCGAGCGTATCCACCCACGAGGTCTCGAGTCTGATCCGCCCGAAGCGCTCAAGCTGCTTCCCGGCGATGTGATTCAACTCACAACGGTTTCGGCCAAGACAGACACGTTCGATGGATTGATCGTCGATGCCATGGGGCAACTCCACGTGCCTTTGGCAGGCGACGTTCAAGTCGGCGGTCTAACGCTCGCCCAAGCCGAGCAGGCCGTTGAAAAGGGCCTTCGAAGGTACGACCGCTTCGTCCGGACGAACCTCATCATCAGCAAGCTCGACGGGCACTCGGCCTCGGTGCTCGGGCAAGCTGCGAACCCAGGGCGGTATCAGGTCTCCCCGGGGATGCGTCTCGGCGATCTCGTCGCGGTCGCCGGTGGCGCTGCAAAGGGAGAACTACATCGGGTGCCCACGTTTTTGGGAAACCTGGATCTGGCGCGACTCGTGCGAAATGGCGAGACAGTTCCGGTCAGTGTGCCCAAAGCGATGAGGGGAGAGCAGAAGCACAACGTTCGGATTCGTCCCGGCGATCAGCTCTACATTCCACCGGTCACCAGCGAGATCATCATGGTCTTGGGTGACGTCAACACGCCGCAGCCGATGGCATACCGCGAGGGCTTGCGCCTCACCGAGGCCTTGGCCGTCGCGGGCGGCATCGACACGGCACGCGGCGACCGCAAGGACGTTCGCATCGTACGGGGATCGCTACGCGAGCCCCAGGTGTACACCGCGAACATAAAGGCACTGACCAGTGGCAAGGCCACCGATGTCGAGCTCGTCCCCGGCGACATCATCTATGTGACCAAGAGCTGGTACGCCAGCACGGCGGATGTGCTCGACGCTTTGTCTCCAATCCTGTCGCTCGCGAATTCGTTTGCGATCCTCGCGGTCGCCGGCGCCATCGGCACCAGCAGGTAGATGCGCCAGCCGATTTTCAAGCGCCTGCTCGGTCCTGACGTTGCGACCGAGGAGGTGGATCCACATCTGGGGCAGGGCGCCTTGCTGAAGGCCGAGCGGCCGCTGGTGGAGGGGGCCGCGCAGACGCGGGTGGAGCAGTTCACGGCGGGTCGGGTTTGCAGCCGAGCCGCGCTCGGCCGCTTCGGGGTGGCGGCCACGACCCCGATTCTCCGCAGCGAGGATCGCGCGCCGATCTGGCCCAAGGGGTTCGTCGGGAGCATTTCGCATACGGACTGCTGGTGCGCGGCAGCGGTCGCGCGGTCCGAGGAATTCCGCTCGCTCGGCATCGACTTGGAACCCTCGACGCCCTTGAAGGAAGCTCTTTGGCGGCGAGTCTGCACGGCCACGGAGCGCGAGCGTCTGAGCGAGCTGACCACGTCCGGGCTGACGGCCAAGGTGATCTTCAGCGTGAAAGAGGCTGTCTACAAATGCCAGTATCCGCTCACCGAGAAGTTCCTCGGCTTTCATGCCGTGGAGGTTGAGCTAGGCGACGGCGAGTTCGAGGCTGTCTTCCAGCAGGAGGCGGGGGAGTTCAAACCTGGCCACCGAGTGGCCGGCAGGTACCTGGTCGAGGAGGGGCTGGTTGCCGCGGCCTGCGAGCTTCCCCGATGAGCGAGGGAGAGCTGACCGTCGTCATCGATGTTCCGCGCGGGAGCTTCGTCAAGCGCAACGACAATCATGCGGTCGATTTCGTTTCGCCGCTTCCATGTCCGTTCAACTACGGTCACGTCCCTGGAACCTTGGGAGCAGATGGAGAGGCGCTCGATGCCCTGGTGCTCGGGCCGAGGTTGCCGCTCGGCAGCACCGTAAAGGTCACGAAACGCGCCCGAGTCGATTTCATCGATGGGGGCCGGCCCGATCCGAAATGGGTCTGCGCTCAGGAGCCCTTGAGCCGCCTCGAACGGCTGTGGGTCATCGGCTTTTTTCGCGGCTACGCCGTCGCGAAGCGCCTGATCAACGGGATTCGCGGCAAACGGGGGCAGACGCGGTACCGGGGCTGGCTCTGAACCGTTGCATCGTGCACAATCCGTCACCCGCTTGCGAGAGTCGATCGACATACGCATCTCACCTTCGCTAGCGTCGATAGACGCGGCTGCCTGGGATCAACTGGTCGGCGACGACGACCCGTTCGTCGAGCACGGCTTCCTTTCGATTCTCGAGGAGAGCGGGTCGGTCGGCCGGGGCACTGGCTGGGAGCCCGTGCACGTTACAGCCTGGCGCGGAAGCCGGCTCGTTGGAGCCTTGCCGCTCTACCTCAAGACGCACAGCTATGGGGAGTACATATTCGATTGGGGATGGGCCGACGCAGCTTCGCGCCTCGGGCTCAATTACTATCCCAAGCTGGTCGCCATGGTCCCCGTCACCCCGGTGACCGGGCGACGCTTCCTGTTCGCCGAGGACGAAGAGCCGGCAGAGATTGTGAGTCGCCTGATCGACGGCTGCCTCGAGGCGGCCGACTCGACGAGCGCTTCGTCCATCCACTTGCTCTTTCTGACCTCGGAGGAGCAGGCTTGGGTGGATCTCGATGGCCGGCTGATGAAACGCCTCTCATTTCAGTTTCACTGGCGGAACGAAGGGTACGGGAGTTTCGAGGACTTCGTCGGGGAGTTTCGCTCGTCCATGCGGAAGAAGCTCCGCAAAGAGCGCCGAGTCGCAGCCGAAGCCAATCTCGAAATCGAAGAGCGTAGCGGTAATGAGCTGGGCGCCCACGAATGGCGGGACCTGGAGCGCCTGTACCGGGCAACCTGCGGCCGCAAGGGTTCGTACCCGTATCTGACTCCGGAGTTCTTCGACCTCGCTCCCAGTGCCCTAAACGGCTCTCCACTCGTGCTCACCGCCAAAGACCAAGGCCAGATTGTCGCCGCGTCGATCAACTTTGCGAAAGGCGGACATCTCTACGGCCGATACTGGGGAGCAGATCAAAGACACGACATGCTGCACTTCGAGCTCTGTTACTATCGTCTCATCGAGCACGCGATCGACCACGGCATGCGCCGCTTCGAAGCGGGCGCCCAAGGTACACACAAGCTGAGGCGCGGCTTGATGCCCGTGCCGATTCACAGCTCACACTGGGTACGTCACCCCGTGCTTCAGCAAGCCGTCGCCGATTTCCTACCTCGCGAAGCGTTCTCCGTTCAGCAGCAGATCCGCGAGCTCAGCCATCACGGTCCGTTCCGGCGCCAGCAGATTCCAAACGATGCGCCAGACCAGGCCTCGAGATGACGCAGCTTCTGATCTACATGAGCCTTGCGCTCGGTGTTTCGTTTCTCTGCTCGATCGTCGAGGCGGCGCTTCTCAGCGTCACACCTTCGCACCTGGCCAAGCTCGAGCAGGACCGACCGAAGGTGGGGACGCGACTTCGTGCGCTCAAGGCAAACATCGACCGTCCGCTCGCAGCAATTCTGAGTCTCAACACGATTGCACATACCGTCGGCGCGGCCGGAGTCGGAGCAGAGGCGCAGCGCATTTGGGGCTCGGACATTCTAGCGCTCGCCTCGGCCGTTCTGACCCTGCTCATTCTCTTTCTCTCCGAGATCATTCCCAAGACGCTCGGCGCTTTGTACTGGCGTCGACTCACGGGTTTCCTGGCGGGTTTCCTGCCGCCACTGATTTTGGCACTGCTCCCCTTGGTTTGGCTTTCGGAAGTAATCACCGGCTTCATGAAGCGCCGCCGCGTGGCCGAGACGTTCTCCCGAGAGGAGTTCGCCGCTCTGGCCAGGGTCGGCGAAGAGCAGGGCGTCTTCGACGAGTCGGAGATGCGAATCCTCCGAAACCTCTTCCACTTCGGTTCCTTGCGCACCAAGGACATCATGACGCCACGGACTGTCATGTTCTCGCTCGAAGAAAACACGCTGGTGCGGGATGCGATCACCGATCGCGGCTCCATGATCTTCTCGCGGATTCCGATTTGGAAGGAAACACCAGACCAAGTAAATGGATACGTCCTCAAAGACCAGCTCCTGCTCCGCGCGGCTCGCGATGAGCTCGACGTCCCACTTCGCGACTTCGCGAGAGAGGCGCTGATGGTCCCCGACACCATTCCTCTTCCGGCCCTGTTCGAGCAGCTGCTCGATCATCGCGAGCACATCGCGATCGTCGTCGACGAGTACGGCGGCATCGACGGCGTCGTCACCATGGAGGACGTCCTCGAAACACTGATCGGCCTCGAGATCGTCGACGAGATGGACTCGGTCAAAGACATGCGCGCGATGGCTCGCGCGAAATGGGAGGCTAGGGCGAAGCACATCGGCAGTAGGCCTCCGGCGGGAGCCAAGATCGCGGACAGCACGAAGGACTCATGAAGGCCTCGCTGACAGGCGGCGGTCTTCCCGCTTCCGGGCTCGAGCGCTGGTTGTATGCGCTCAAGCCTGCCAGTTGGCCGAAGCTCTTCGTTCCGGCCCTGTTCGGTCAGCTGCTGGGGGCGACTGGGTCTGCGGGACTAGATCTTCGCGCTCTCGGCTGGGGCCTCGGGTTCACCTTCTTCGGTCTGGGTTTCATCGTCCTGCTCAACGACTGGGGCGATCGCGAGGTCGACACCATCAAGCGAGAGATGTTTCCCGACGGCTGCTCTCCAAAGACGATTCCGGACAAAATCCTCGACGGGCGAGCGGTCGCCGTCGCCGGGCTGTTGTTCGGCGGGGCCGCCCTGCTGCTCGCCGCGGGCGCCGAGGTGGCCTTGCGCCGACCCCTGGCGTTCGAAGGAGGCGTGCTGAGCATGTTCGTCTTCGTCGCTTACACGCTTCCACCGATTCGATTGAACTATCGCGGTGGTGGAGAGCTCCTGGAGATGTTCGGTGTTGGCGTGGCGCTTCCGATTTACAACGCCTACTTACAGGCGGGATCGGTCGTGCCGGCGATATGGATCTGGGTCGCAGGGTTCGCGCTGCTCAGCCTCGCGAGCGGCGTGGCGAGCGGCCTCTCGGACGAGGAGAGTGATCGAGCGGGGGGCAAACGAACTTTTGCATCTGTTTTTGGGAACGCCGCAGCGCGCAAGTTGAGCGAAGCCTGCGTTCTTCTCGGGGGCGCGATCTGGCTCGGAGCTGCGGCCGTACGCCCGAACTGGGCGCCCCCCCTGGCCGTCCTTCCGGCTCTGCTCGTTCTGCTCTGGAACTTCGTGGCGATGCGCCGCGTCAGCGAGAGCGCGGTGACAAACGCGTTTCAGGCCCAAGCTGAATACAAGTCCTTTCTTCATCGCGCGATCTGGCATAGTACGATCTTGGCCGCGCTCCTGATCTGGTTGCGGCTGGTGTTTCAATGACGGCCCATGCGACAGACGAGACCATCATCCCACTGGTGGAGATAGAGGCCCGGATTCGGCAGTGCCCATTCGGTCCGCTGAGCCTCGACCCAAGCCGGCCCGAGGCGACGTCGCCCGCGGGGCTCGTAGCTCGCCTCGCGAGTCGCGAGCAGTTGCCGCACCTTGCCGGGGCCGCGTCTGCGGTTGCGGAGGCTCAGCTTCGAAGCTTTCCCGAAAACTTGTTCTGGGACTTCGATTTCTTTCTGGTGTCGATTCACCGTGATGCGTCCCAGAACCACGACTACGCCGGCTACCTGGAGGAAGTCACTCGGATCACCGTGGATCTGATGACTCTCTACGGGCAGCAATCGGCGATCCGCTTTCGCTACGTCCACGATTTCATGTACGGCTACGACTGGGCGCGTTGGGTCCGCCGCGAGCCACGTGCGCGTGCGGGTGTCGAACCGTTCGGGCTCGACTTCTTGCGTCGAACGGAGAGCCGCGGTCGCGATATCTTGACGCTGATCGAAAGCGGCGACGACTGGTATCCGAGGATCGCTGATGGAACATCGCGAAACCCGTTCCCGTTTTCGAGGGAGCCAGCCGAGGAGCTCGAGCTCTACCGCCTGCTCGCGCAACGCTGCCACGTCCCAGTCAAGGCCTGGCTCATCGACGCCCGGCCGGACGCCAGCCGTGATTTCGACGAGCTCCGTGAAGACGCCGCAGCCACCCTCGGCCTGGATCGTTAGAGCCGGAGGAGCATCGCGAGCATCCACAGCGCGACCAGGAGGTTGAGCGCGACGCTCGACCACCAGGCGGCACGAAACGGATCGCTGGCCCTGGCTCCGGCCAGGAGGGGCATCGCTGGGGCGAGGGCGACTACAGCTTTGGCCGGAAGGGATACCGATGGTGTCCAGAGAAAGATCCCGAAGGCGGCGAACGCGATCCCCGCGGAGGCGAATCGCCGTGCCGACCTCATGCCGTGCCGGACAGGCCAGGTCAGCTTTTGTGCTCGCGTGTCGTCCTCGACGTCGGGAAGGGCGGTCAGGACATTGCCGCAGACGCCGAGCAGAGCGGCCGGCCCGATCACCCAGCCCGGCGCCAATACGCCCTCCGCCTGGAAGTAGTAGCCGAGCGACGGAAGGCCGACGCCGACTCCGATGCCTTGGAGGACCTCGCCGCCTCCACGATAGCTCAGGCGCACAGGGTGGAAACTGTAGAGCCACATCAGGAGTAGCGCGGCCAGAGCGTAGTACGGCGTCAACGGGCGGCCGAAGAAGAACAAGCCACAGGAATAGAGCATGAGCGTGATCGCAGCCGCTTGGGCGGCGCGCGCGACTTGAGGCGCGCTCAGCTTCCCCTCGGGGATGACGCCCGAGCCTCCCGACAAGAGCGTGCGCGCGCCGCTGTCCGCATCACGATCCGCGAAGTCGTTTGCGAAGATCACGAACAAGTGGTCGAGAACGCCCCAGAGCAGCGCAGCACCGAGCCACGCCCAGCTGAAGCGACCCGTGACGTGCCAGGCCGCAACTTGCCCGAGAAGCAGGGGCACGGCGATGTTCACATGTGCGAGCGGTCGGGCGGCTTGTATCCACGCATTCATGGGGACCGGCTACCTCGATAACACGTTTCGATCCTGCTAGGTGTTTCCCGTGCACGCGCCCAGTCGGCATGCCCTCACGCGGCAGGTCCAGTTCTTCACCGGCAAGGGCGGGGTGGGAAAGTCCACCGTCCTCGGCGCGCTCGCGACCGCGGCGGCTCGCGCAGGAAAGCGGCCACTTATTGTGGAGCTCGGGATTCACACGTCTTCGTCGCACCTCTTTCGTTCCCCCGACGTCGGATACGAGCCATCCGAGGTTGCGCCGGGCGTTCACGCAACTCGCATTCAATTCCAGCCGGCGCTGATCGACTACATCACGTCGAGGCTGAAGCTGCGGCCGATCGCAAGCTTGGTCGCGAAGAACCGTTCGCTTCGCCGCCTGTTCATGGCCGCGCCCGGAGTCGACGAAATCGTAACGCTTCATCGTGTAGCGCAGCTTGCGACCGACCCTCGTTGGGGGCCAATCCTCGTCGATCTCGAATCCACCGGGCACGCGCTGATGTTCTTCGACCTTCCGAGCGTGCTCGAAGTGTTCCTCAAGGACGGACCGCTCCGTCAAGTTGTCGACAGCGCCACGGCGCTCGTCCGCGACGAAGCGCGATGCGCAATCCACATCGTGACGGTGCCCGAACCCTTGGCGGTCAACGAAACCATTCAGCTTCACGCCAAGCTTCGCGACCGGCAAGACCTGCATCTCGGCTGCTTGTTCATCAATCGCATTCCCCGTGTCTGGCTAGACGAAGCAGAGGTCCGGCTCATCGAAGCCGAGCTCGCGGGCGATGGCGCACGAGAGCCCTACGCTCCGGATTTGAGGCTGGGGCGCTATCTCGCCGAGCGGCGGAAAACCGCCGAGAAGTGCCTTCGGGGCCTTCGACGCGACATCGATTTGCCCACGATGACCTTCGACGCGCACGACGAAGACAGCGCCGCGATCATCGCTTCGCTAAGCGCCGCGATCGAGGAGGCGGGGGTCTGGTGATCGAGCTTCCGAACGATTGCCGGCTCGTGTTCTGTGTCGGCGTGGGCGGCGTTGGGAAGACGACGTTCTCGGCAGCGCTAGGACTTCGGGAGGCGCAGCGTGGAAAGTCCGTTCTGGTCCTGACCGCCGACCCCGCTAGGCGCCTAGCGGACGCGCTCGGAATCCGCAGCTTGCGGGACGTGCCTTCCGATATCGATTTGCCTTCTGGGTCGGGAGAGCTTCATGCCGCGATGCTCGAGACCAAGGCGAGCGCCGACGAGATCATCCGGCGCGCCGCTCATGATGAAACGAGGGCGCAGCGAGTTCTCGACAACCGGATCTACCAGGCCTTCTCCAACACGCTCGCGCGCTCCCACGCGTATGCCGCGATGGAACGCGTCCACGATGCCGTTCACGACTCCCGCTACGATTTGGTCGTCGTGGACACGCCCCCCGCGCAGAGCTCCATCGAGATCTTGGACGCGCCGGCGCGCCTCGTCCGCTTCCTCGACCAACGAGTCGTCCGCTGGTTCCTCCAGGCATCGGATGATTCCCCCGGTCTCCGGGGGGGCGCCGTCGCGCAGCGGCTTCTGGGCGTAGTCGCGGGGGATTCCTTGGTTTCGGCGCTGACCGAGTTCCTCACCGAGATGGCCTTCCTGCGCGAAGGGTTTGCCGAGCGCGCCAAGCAGCTCCGCGACCTGATGCGGTCGCGAGAGACCCGCTTTGTCTTGGTCTCCTCGGCTGATTCCGTCGGAATCGAGTCCGCCCGCTCGGTGGCGGCTGAGGTGCAGAGCCGCGACTTCGAGTTGGCCTGCTTGGTGTTCAATCGCGCGTTCGTGTCAGACGTCGATCGTGTCTCGGAAGCTCCGCTGAGGTATCCGGACCACCTCGCGGGATTGGCACCGAAGTTGGAGCAGATGCGAGCCCTGCTCACCGCCGAGGAAGGTCAGAAGCATTCCAACATGGTCGCGGTCTGCGCGGAGCACAGCGTGGCCGCCTGGTCGCTGCCTGAAGCTGTTCGCCCGCTCGGCGATCCCTCCGCTCTGGCTGCGTGGATCGAGCTGGGGCGTCCGGTCCGACCGCTCGCGTAGCGTCGACCCATGGTTTCGTGTAATCCTCCGGCCCATCGAGAGGCCTCATGGAGCACATCATCAAGCACGACCTCAGCCCAGAGCTGGCCAAGAAAGCAGCCGACAAGGCAGCGGAGCACTACACCAAGAAGTGGGAGAAGTACGACGCGAAGTCGACCTGGGTAAGCGACGACAAGGCGGAAATCACCTTCCGCGTCAAAGGTGTCAACGTCGCGGCCACCGTCGAGATGCAACCCGGGCAGGCGGTCCTCGAGATGGACAAAGTCCCGCTTCTTCTCAGGCCCTTCAAGAACATGGCGCTCGACGTGGTGCAGAGAACGATCGAAAAGTGGATGATTCGCGCCAAGAACGGGGAGCTCGATTGACGGGCACCGATCTCCGGATCGGCGCACTAGGGGCTGCTCGCATCACGCCAATGGCTTTGGTTCGACCCGCCCGAAATGTCGACGGCGTCGCGGTCACGGCGGTAGCGGCGCGAGATCGCGGCCGGGCCGAGAAGTTCGCGCGCAAGCATGGCGTGGAGAAAGTCCATGACAACTACGATGCGCTCCTCGCCGACCCCAAGATCGACGCGGTCTACAATCCCTTGCCCAACAGCCTGCACGCCGAGTGGACTCTGCGCGCCCTGCAGGCCGGGAAGCACGTCCTGTGCGAAAAGCCATTCACCTCGAACGCAGAAGAAGCGCAGCGCGTCCACGAAGCAGCGGAGCAGAGCGACTGCACGGTCATGGAGGCCTTCCACTATCGCTACCACCCTCTCGCCCAGCGCTTGCGCGATCTCGTCGCCTCAGGCGAGCTCGGGAAGCCCACGTTCATCGAAACATGGATGTGCATCCCCTTGCCGCTTCCAGGGGACATTCGCTACCGCCTCGACCTAGCCGGAGGCGCCACGATGGACACCGGTTGCTACGCCATACATCTCGCGCGCACGATCGCGGGTGAAGAGCCGGAGGTCGTTTCCGCACGCGCGAAGCTCGCCTCGGAAGGCGTCGATCGTGCAATGGCAGCGAACGTACGGTTTCCAAATGGCGCCAAGGGCCGAATCAACTGTTCGCTCTGGTCCTGGAAGCTTGGAAAGATCGCCGCTATCGTCAAACTCGACGGTGGCGAGATCCGAGTGACCAATCCCATCATTCCACAATTCTTCCATGGATTGCGGTGGCGAAAGACGGGTGCTGCGTGGACGAAGGAGACCTTCCCGAAGAAGGCCACCTACGAATATCAGCTCGAAGCGTTTCGGGACGCTCTAGTCCACGGCAAGCCGTTCATCACGACCACGGCTGAGGCGGTCAAGACGATGAAGGTCGTCGATGCGATCTACCAGTCGGCAGGGATGCAACCCCGCTGACCCGCACCACTAGGCGCTGACGAACTGCTTCAGAGCCGCGTCTCCGTGCACGCTGCGGAGCTTGCGCAACGCGAGCGCCTGCAACTGGCGGATTCGCTCTCGGCTGAGCCCGAACTCACGGCCGATCTCGGCCAAGGTGTGAGACTCCTTCTCTCCGATGCCGAAGCGCATCCGAATGATTCTCTGCTCCCGAGGATTGAGCGTCTCGAGCGCTCGAACGACCGACTTCGAAAGGTCCTCGTCGATCACCGAGTCCATCGGCGTTCCCGCCTCGTCGTCTGCGATCAAGTCCCGGAGCTCGCTGTTTCCGTCGTTGCCGACCGGCATCTCCAGCGAAACGGTGTCTCGGGAGATCATCAGGAGATTCGCCACCTGGTCGGTCGGCAGCTTCATTCGGGTTGCGATCTCCGCTGCGGTCGGCTCGCGGCCGAATTCACCCGTGAGCTTGCGAGTCATTCCCGTCACCTTGGTCAGGAGCTCGCAGGCGTGAACCGGGATACGGATGGTCCGCGCTTGGTCGGTTGTGGCCCGGGCCATCGACTGACGAATCCACCAGGAAGCATATGTCGAAAGCTTGTATCCGCGACGATAGTCGAACTTGTCGATGGCGCGCATGAGGCCCATGTTGCCTTCCTGAATCAAGTCCATGAAGGGAAGGCCGCGCTTCAAGTACTTCTTCGCGATGGCGACCACGAGCCGGAGGTTGGCTTCGACCATCTCCGACTTCGCACGTTCTACGCCGGCGTGCGCATCCGAGACGATGGCGTGAAGCTTCCGTAGCTTGTTGGCCGTGAGCCCGGAGTCAGCCTCCGCCTTCTTGCGAGAGGCAGAGCCTTCTCCGCAGGACTCGACGTAGGACTCGAGCGCGCAAATGACCGACTCGAACGTCGGCTCGATGACCGCCTCACGAACCGCCAAGTCCCCAGTGCTCACGCGTTCCCGAACTTCGGCGATCTCGTCGCTGTGCAGGCCGTGTTCGACGACCGCATCGAAAATGACCTGACGCCCCTTTTCGATTTGGCGTGCGAGCTCCACTTCGCCTTCACGTGTGAGAAGACTCACGGCGCCCATCCAGTCGAGGTAGGTCTGAACCGGCTCCGCGCTGAGGAGGTTGGTCTTCTCGGCACCCTTCGCCGAGCGACGTCGATCGCTCCGGCGGTTCTTGCCCCTCTTGACCGTGACCTCGATGCCAGCGGCTTCGATTCGACGGAGGAACTTCCGGACGTTGCCCTGGGTCGCTCCGACCTTCGCGATGATCTCGGAGGCCTCGTCGTAGGTGATCCATCCACGGGCTTTCACCGCGTCGATTGCTTCGTTCATGAGTTCTGTGTCACTGGAAGTTTTTGCTGACATTGCTATATCTCCGCTGTCTCTAAGCGTGTGGTACCACCCAACTGTAAAATTAGCAACTGTGTGATCAAAAAAATTCAGTTTTACTGTGAACGGAACATCACTGTTGGATATCTCACAATTTCCAGAGACCTGATTGAATACTCATTCATTTTCCGGTTGCCCGGACTCAGGGGCAGCCTCTAGGATGCGCGGGCATGTCCGAGCAGCCTTATCCCGTCCTGCGTTCGAAAACCGATACGAAGTCCGAGACGTTCCAGGCGAACCGTGAAGGCAACCTCGGAGCGCTGGCCGAGGTCGGAGACGCCCTCGCCAAGGCGATCGGAGGCGGTGGTGAGAAGTACGTGGCCCGCCATCTTTCCCGTGGCCGCATCCTCCCGCGACAGCGAATCGAGATGCTTCTCGATCGCGACAGCTTCTTTCTCGAGGTCGGCGCGCTTGCCGGCCACGGCATGAAAGGAGAGGTGAGCGGCTCTTCGGTCGTCGGCGGCGTCGGCCTCGTCAGCGGCGTCGAGTGCTGCATCACCGCGAGCGAGGCCACGGTCAAAGGCGGCGCGATCACCCCGATCAGCATGTTGAAGACCGGGAGGCTCGCCGAGATCTGCGAACAGAACCGGCTCCCCGGAATCGCCTGCATCGAATCCGCCGGCGCCGACCTTCCCAAACAAGATCAGATCTTCGTCCCCGGCGGCGCGGGGTTTCGCCATCTCACCCAGCGCTCCGAACGCAAAATCCCAACCGTCTGTCTGGTCTTCGGCAGCTCGACCGCGGGCGGCGCGTACATGCCCGGCATGAGCGACTACGTCGTCATGGTGAAAGAGCAGGCTCAGGTCTATCTCGCCGGCCCGCCGCTCGTGAAGATGGCAACCGGGGAAGAAACCGACCACGAAGAGCTCGGCGGCGCCGAGATGCACTCGGCGATCAGCGGCGTTTCCGACTACCTCGCCGAAGACGAAATGGACGCGATCCGTCTCGGCCGCGAAATCGTGGCCCACTTCGAATGGGAAAAGGGCGCCAGGCTTCGTCCCCGCCCGGTCGAAGCGCCCCTGCACGACGCCGAGGAGCTCCTGGGCATCGCATCGGCCGACATTCGCCTCCCGTTCGATCAGCGTGAGGTCATCGCCCGCATCGTCGACGGCTCGCGATTCAGCGAATTCAAGCCGCTTTACGGCAAGACCATGCTCTGCGGCTGGGCCCACGTCCACGGCTTCCCGGTCGGCATCATCGCGAACAACGGCACGATCTTCAGCGACAGCGCCAACAAGGGCGCGCAGTTCATCGAGCTCTGCAACCAGAGCAACGTCCCGCTCGTCTTCCTGCAAAACACCACCGGCTTCATGGTCGGCAAGCAGTACGAGCAGAACGGGATCATCAAGCACGGCGCCAAGATGATCAACGCCGTCTCGAACAGCACCGTCCCGGCGATCACCATCATGACCGGCTCGAGCTACGGCGCGGGCAACTACGCGATGATGGGCCGCTCGTACCATCCGCGTTTCCTCTTCACCTGGCCCAATCACAAGATCGCGGTCATGGGCGGCAAGCAGCTCGCAGGCGTGCTCGACATCATTCAGCGCGGCGCAGCGGCAAAGAAGGGCATCGAGGTCGACGAGAAGATGCTCGAGGTCGCCAAGATGATGACCGAAAAGCAAATCGAAGGTCAGTCGAGCGCGCTCTACGCGACAGCGCGCCTCTGGGACGACGGGATCATCGACCCTCGCGACACGAGAACGGTGATCGCGATCTGCCTGTCCTCCGCCTACAACGCTCCCTTCGAAGGGACCACGTCATGGGGCGTCTTTCGCCACTAAGGAGGGACCGGGCGTTGACCAAGCAGATTCAGAAGATCCTAGTCGCCAACCGCGGCGAAATCGCGCGCCGGATCATGCGGACCTGCCGCAAGATGGGCATCGCCACGGTTGCGGTCTACTCCGACGCCGACGCAGGGATGCCGTTCGTCGGCGAAGCGGACGAAGCGGTTCGGCTCGGCCCAGCTCCGAGCAGCGAGAGCTACCTCCGAATCGATCGCATCCTCGAAGCGGCGGCGGCCACGAAGAGCGAT
>JBLYYU010000331.1:0-16812 GCA_048550275.1 Polyangiales bacterium | reverse complement strand
TGAACGAAGTCCATCGTGAACAGCGTCGACGCGGAATGAAGAATCGCTTCGAGGCTGGAGAGCATCGCCGCGGCAAGGACTGCCAGCATGAACCCGCGCAAACCGATCGGCAGGAGGTCGAAGGCCAGCATTGGAAACACCAAGTCGGGGTTTTGGAGATCCGGATAGAGAACGGTCGCGAAGACGCCTGGGAGTATGAGAATGAAGAGGTTCGGCAATTTGAGCAGGCCGGCGAAGAGCGCTCCCCAACGGCCGTCGTCAAGCGTGCGTGCACCCAGCGCTCGCTGGATGATGAACTGGTTGGTGCACCAGAAATACATGCCGACGATGAAGACGCCCGCGATTCCAGGCCAGGGCATGACCGGATCACTTGCGGGTTGCATCAGATTCAAGGCACCGGGCTTGGCAGCCTCGACGACCGCATCCCAGGAAGGAATCGCCTGCCAGGCGAGCACCGAAATCGCGATTCCGCCAGCGAAGATCAAGATCGCCTGGAGCGCATCGTTCGCCACGACCGCGCCGAGGCCGCCGAACGCGATGTAGACGCCGGCAGCGACGGCGGCCACCGTGATGGTGATCCAAATCGACACGCCGGGGAGCAAGGTCTTGAGGACCATCGCTCCGGCATACAGCGAGCCGGGCGCGTCCACGAGCATACTCGTCAACAAGAGCATCGCTGAGAACGCAAGCCTCGACCCGCGCCCAAATCGCTGCTCCAGGTATTGGGGCGCTGTGTAGATCCGCGCTCGAAGAAATACCGGCAGGAAGAAAACCGCGAAGAGAATCATGAGCAGCGCGGGCATCCACTCGTAGTGGAAGACGCTGATGCCTCCGTGATAGCCGGCGCCCGGCAAGCCAACGAAGCTGCTGCCGCCCATGTTGGCCACGTAGAACGACAAGCCGATGATCGGCCAGCGCATCCGGTGACCGCCGAGAAAGAACCCCTCTGCGCCCTCCCCGCGGGTCTGCCTCGCGAAGAACCACCCGAAGGCGACTCGTGTCAGAACGACGTAGCCGATCAGAATAGCCAGGTCCCAGGCGCTCACCTCTAGATGGGGCACGCTGGACCCTCGACTAACTGGCGCTGGGAAGAAGCGCCCAAAGAATGGCCGCTCCGAATGCGACCGCGAACAGCGAAGTCGCGCGCATCGCTGCGGGGGAGAGCTTGGTCCACCAGTCGATGAGCCGCTTGAAGCGATCGACCCCCACGAAGGGGATGACGACCGCCGCAATGAGGGCGACGACGCCGAGGACTTGAAGCAGCAGTGGCGCGCGGGAGGCGGGTGCGGCGAACCAGAGAGCAAGGCCGAGCACTAGGCGAATTCCCGCCGCGAACCAGAGCCCGCCAGCAGTACCAAAACGCGCGGCGAAGGCGGCCAGCCGAGCCGGCACGAGCAAGCCCCAAGCCCCCATCAGCAGCGTGGCGACTCCCAAGAAGCCGGAGATTTCGACAGCAAACGGCAAGTCAGGCGCGCTCCTCGTCCACGTCCGGGAGCATATCAGAAGCCGGCTCGTAGATGGGAAGCGACTGCTCGATCTGGTCGGCCGCGCGCGCGACGTTGTGCATCAAGAGCTCCAAGTCGGACAAGTCGAGCTGCTCGACCATCACAGTGTGGCGCACGACGTACACATCGCCATCCAAACACAGCGACCCAACGGCGAGGTTGAAGCTCTGGCGGAGCGCAGCGTGCGGGTCGAGGCGATCGGCCCGACAGCAGGCCGAGGAGAAGTCGATCCAGGAGCGCCCCATGGCTTGATAGTGCGACACGATCACAGCCTGGAGACGGTTCCCCGGATAGGCGAACACGACTTTGAAACTGTGGTCGTGCTCTTCGGCGAGCTTGTAACTGGACCTCGTGTGATCCTTGATGTCGGTCCACGTCGACACGGGCCGGTCCTTGTACCACAGGGAAGGGAAAAAAACGTCTCGAATCTAGGGCGGCTGCGCGTACACTTCCCGACATGTTCTCACGCCTCGCGTCGTCTTCCTGGCGGTCATCGATCCGCGCAGAAATGCGGCTCGGGCCGAAAGCGTTGAAGGGAACCGTTCCCTGGTTGCTTCGCACGCAGCTCAGACAGGTCGAAAGCCTTCTGCACGTCGCACTTAAGAACGCGCAGGAAGCCCCGCATGACCTGGCGTACGAAATGGAGAACGAGCATTTGACCTGGTCCGAGCTCGCGAACGCCAGCTCTCGGGTCGCGCACGTGCTTGCGGCGGCAGGCGTGAAGCCGGGTGACATCGTTGCGCTGGTCGCCGAGAACTCTCCGTTCTACGTCGCCTCGGTGCTGGGGATTTCGCGCGTGGGCGCCACCGCTGCATTGGTCAACACAAACCTTCGTGGTCGACCCCTTTCCCACGCCGTCGAAGTCTCGAAAGCGAGGGTCGTGCTCATCAGCCAGTCCCTCGAGCCAGGCCTGCGGGATTGCGAGGAGCTCTGTCGATCGCTCGATCGCATTCTCGTTTTCGACGAGAACCCGTACGCAGGGCTCCTCGCGAACACGCCGGCAACCGCGTACCCGCCTGCCCCAGTCAATGCTGACGACGACTTCGTCTACATCTACACCTCGGGCACGACCGGGCTGCCCAAACCCTGCCGCGTATCCCACTTGCGAGTCATCCTCGGAGGCGCCGCCTTCGGTCCGCTCATGTACGACTTCCGGCCCGGCGACAAACTCTACTGCGTGCTCCCTCTCTACCACGCGAACGGGCTCATGCTCGGCGTCGGCGCCGCCATGATCGCACGCATCCCGACCGCAATGCGCCGCTCGTTCAGCGCGAGCGCGTTTTGGGACGACGTCGATCGCTACAATGCAACCGCAATCCTCTACATCGGCGAGCTCTGCCGATACTTGGTCAACTCCCCTCCGCATCCGAAAGAGCGTCCGAACTCAGTTCGCGTCGCGGTCGGCAATGGGCTGCGCCCCGACATCTGGCCGCGCTTCAAGGCCCGATTCGGCATCGAGGACATTCGCGAATTCTACGGCGCGACCGAGGCACCAGGCTTCATCGCCAACTTCAGCGGGCGCGAGGGTTCGGTAGGCCGCATCCCGCTTTCGGGCTTGGCGGGGTGGCTGCGCATCGTCCAATACGACGTCGACCTCGAAGAACATCGACGCGACAAGAAGGGTCACTGCATTCCCTGCGGGAACGACGAGGTCGGCGAGCTTCTGATTCGCGTGTCAAAGCTGCCGACCGCCGGGCTCGAGTACCGCGGCTACACCGACGAGTCCGCGACCAAGAAGAAGCTGCTCAGCGACGTCTTCAAGAAAGGCGACCAGTATTTTCGCACGGGTGACCTTCTCCGCCGCGACGCCGACGGCTTCTACTATTTCGTCGACCGAATTGGCGACACCTTTCGCTGGAAGGGAGAGAACGTTTCCACCGCGGAAGTCGCGGACGTCATCACCCACGACGACAGCATCGACGAAGCGACCGTGGTGGGCGTGCCCGTTCCCAACATGGAGGGGCAAGCCGGTCTCGCAGCCGTCGTCCCGTCGAACGAGTTCGACCCAGGCCGTTTCTGGAATACCGTTTCCGATCTGCCCCCGTATGCGCAGCCGCGGTTCGTCCGAGTGATGAGCGGCCTCGCAAAGACCGGGACTTTCAAAGTCCAGAAAAACGAGCTCCGTAACGACGGTGTGGATCCCGCGAAAGTGCCCGACCCGCTCTACGTTCGCACAAAGTCGGGCTACGAGCTGCTCACGGAGGAACGCTGGACAGACGTCAAAGAGGGGCGCCTCCTGCTCTGACGCAGGGAACGCCGGCCAACAGCCAGGCCGACGGCTCTCGAAGCTATCTACTCTCCAACGCCCTCTGTATGAGCGACAAGTCTTCCGGCTCGTAGTCCAGCTCCATCGCCGCGGCGTGCGCTTCGTCTGTCATCTTGGCCCAGGTCTTCCGCACGATGGAGAGGAGCTTCTCATCATCATGCTTCTGGGCGAAGTCGTGGAAATAGTGCTCGAGGAATACGAGGCAGATCGTGTCCTCCAGGAGTTGAACGTCGGGGTCGGTCTTGAGACCGCGCTTTCGGAGAAGGGTCTTCACACGCTGCACCGTGTCGGCCTCATAACCGACCTCCTCCATGATGGCGCCAGCGGTCTCTCCATGCCGCTTGTGAAGGTCTGTTCGCCATTGCAGATAGCCGGCCCTGCCTTCCGGATAGCTGTCTCGCGGCACTTCCCAGCGGCGGATGTGTTGAGCGCGCGCGGCGAGCTGCACCGTTTCCGGCGCGCCGGGGGCGAGGGCAGCAAGGCGGCTGGACATCCGTCGGCCGTACACGAGCTCCTTGGGCAACCGCTGCCCGTCGACCAACTCGGTGTTCGGATCTTCGGCGTTGGCCTCATCGAAGCGTCGGAGGGCATCGTCCAAGCGCGACATGCTGAGATCATACCACGTGGAAGCCTACGCTATCGGTCGCGCATGCATTTGGACCGTAGCGGCGTGACACTGGGCGCGAGCGCCCTATAACTCTCGTCCCAATGTCTGCCTTCCGACGCCGAACGACTGGTCTTCGCCGTGAGCGCATGCAGGCGTCACCTCGTTTCTTGGACGGGATCTTTCGCAACACGTCGGGCGTAGGACCCAGTTTGAAGAAGGGCTCCACGCTACCGGTCATGCGGGAGTTCCTCTTCAGCGGCCGGCGTCGAGTCCCGGTAGCGCCTCTGCCATCCGTTAGCCCCTTAGAAGACTGGGCGAAGCCCGCCGAGACTGGGCTGCGCGCGACCTGGCTCGGCCACTCGACTCTCCTGCTCGAAATCGATGGCGTCCGAGTGCTCACCGACCCCGTCTGGAGTCGGCGGGTCTCCCCTAGCAAGCTCATCGGGCCCAAGCGCTTTCAACCCGTCCCGGTTCCCATTTCCCAGCTCCCGCCGTTGGACGCGGTGATCATCTCGCACGACCACTACGACCACCTGGACTACCCGAGCATCGTCGAGCTCATTCGCTACGACGTCCCTTTCTTCACGTCGCTGGGCGTCGGCGCGCACCTCGAAGCCTGGGGCGTCCCCGCGGAGCGAATCACCGAGCTCGACTGGTGGGAGAGCGCCGCGCTCCCCAACAAGGAATTCCGAATCACCTCCGCGCCTTCCCAGCACTTCTCGGGGCGCGCTGCAGCCGACCGCAACCGCACCCTCTGGTCGTCTTTCGCTCTACAAGGCCCGCGGCACAGCGCGTTCTTCAGCGGCGACACTGGATTGACGCCCGAATACGAAGAGATCGCTCGCCGCCTAGGCCCGTTCGACTTGGTGATGCTCGAGGTTGGCGCGTTTCATCCAGCCTGGGGCCATATCCATCTCGGGCCGGACAACGCCCTCGAGGCGCTGAAGCTGCTCGGCGGCGGAAGTTTCTTGCCGGTGCATTGGGGCACGTTCGACCTCGCGATTCACGACTGGGATGAGCCCGCCGAACGGCTGATCGAGTTGGCGCCGAGTCTCGACACCCAGTTGTTGATGCCGATGCTTGGCGCGCCAATCGAGCCCTCTCGCGTAGAAGGCGTGGAAACCTGGTGGCGCACGATCTCGATGCTCGAACGAAGGGACCCGGTTCCGGAAGAGCCGGCGGAAGGGCTCGTTCCCATCGGCGATCCCATCGACTGATCGACTGGCCGACGGCTGGCGTCGTGCGGACCAGCCCAAGTCGCACACGTTCATGTTATGATCGCGATACAATGCCCCCTCGAGCGATCATCTTGGTGATGACTCTTGCACTGCTCGGCTTCACAATGGCCTGCGATCGCAAATCCGAAGGTGTCGAGGGCGAAGCAGCGCAGACGACCGAGCGGGAAGAAAGAGACGAGCGGCGCCCCCTGCCCGGCCTGGCCCATGGGCTGTCGCAATCCCCCATCAACATACTCAGCAGTCGGGCTGAAGGCGGGCATCACGAGGTCTCGTTCAACTTCGAGCACGCGGAGCCAACTTCCCTGGTGAACAAAGGGCACACCATCGAGCTCGATTTTCCAGAGGGCTCTTCGATCACGTTTGACGGAGCCGAGTATCAGCTCAAGCAGCTTCACTTCCACACTCCATCGGAGCACCAAATCGACGGCGTCACGTATCCGATGGAGCTCCATGTGGTGTACATGATCGAGCCAGGAACCGAAGTGGACCCGCCGCGCTACCTCGTCATCAGCTACCTATACAAAATGGGCGAAGAGGACCGATTCATCGCCAGCTTCCTCGACCGAGTCCCGAGCAAGGAGGGTGGAGAGAACCTCGAAGCCGGCGAAATTCTGATACGCGGTGAGGATCGGCGCGGGGAGTACTACCACTACCGCGGTTCACTCACGACGCCGCCGTACACCGAGACGGTCGAGTGGTTGGTCATCAAAGAGATTCAGCGCGCGTCACCGGAGCAAATCCGACGCATCAACTCGATCGAGGGCGACAACGCCCGACGCGTACAGGCAAGGCACGGACGGTCGGTCGAGGACTAAGCGCTAGGGAATCTCATCGTTGGACCAGAACCGCAGGACGCCTCGGCGCGGAGCGAGGAAAAACGGCGCTGATTTCATGCTCCACGATATCGTCCGTAGAGATGAGCTCGTACGCAAGCTGGAGCTCGTAGGCTATCTCGAAGCCCCCGCGGACGCCGCTGTCGTGCCGGCCCAGGCGACAGCGATGACGGTTGCGATCCGAAGAACCTTCCCCGCGCTCATGCACGCAGTGCTACCATGCGCTCGCTGACTGCGAAGAGTGCTTCGCCCTGCTATCCAGAAACTGCCATGAAGAGATTTCTCGTACTCGTCGTTCTCGTTGGAGCAATGCTCACACCGGCTCTCGTTCTCGCTCGCACGCCGTGCACGGACTCGAGCGCTGATCTCGACCGACGTCCCGGACCTGGTCCTGACCCAGGACCCGATCCAGGACCGGATCCGGGCCCCGGTCCGAATCCAGGTCCCGACCCAGGGCCTGGCCCGAACCCCGGCCCTGATCCAGGACCCGGTCCTCACTCAGCGACGTGATCTCGCTTCGTGACGTCCGCTTCGTGTATCCGCACGGCGAGTTTTCGCTGCGGGTGCCCGAGCTCACGGTGCCGTCTGGAACGAAGGCCGCGGCTATTGGGCCGAGCGGCTCGGGGAAGACGACGCTGCTGAACCTCGTTGCCGGTATCGAGGCCCCTACCAAGGGCGAAGTGACGACGGCGGGCACGCGGGTCGACGAGCTCTCTCCGTCCGCCCGTCGCGCGTTTCGCATGACGACGATTGGCTTCGTGTTCCAAGAGTTCCTCTTGCTCGACTACCTCCACGTCCTCGACAACATCCTCTATCCGTATCGTCTCCATAACGATCTCCAACTCGACCCGGAAGCGAAAACGCGCGCGCGAAGGCTGGCCGAGGACCTCGGCGTCGGCTCCCTGCTCGCACGCCTTCCGTCCGAGCTCTCCCACGGGGAACGACAGCGAGTTGCCATCGCGAGAGCCCTGGTGACCTCCCCGAAATTGATCCTGGCCGACGAGCCGACCGGAAACCTCGACCCCGCAGCGAAACGGCAGGCGCTCGATCTCTTGTTCGAGCAATGCGATGCGGTCGGCGCAACACTACTCATGGTGACCCATGACCACTCGCTCCTCGAACGGTTCGGCCAGGTCATCGACCTCGAACACCTCGGGCCAGCGGAGCAGCCGGGCGCATGAAGGACAGTCTCTACCTTGCATGGCGATACCTCGGTCATCATCGAACCAAGACGCTGCTGCTGATCCTCTCTCTATCCGTCTTCATCGGGCTCCCTCTACTGATGCGGGCGATGAGCCACGCTACCCAGAGATCGCTCCTCGCCCGAGCGGAGAGCACGCCGCTGCTGCTCGGAAAGAAAGGGAGCAGCCTCGATCTCGTAGTCGAGGCGCTCTATTTCGAACCCAAAGGTCTGGATTCGATCACTAGACTAGACCTCGACGAGCTCAACGCGACGGATCTCGCTATTGGGATCCCTGTTCGAACGGGTCTGATGGCCCGCTCCTTTCCGCTGGTAGGCACGAGCCTCGACTACTTCGCGTTCCACGACCTACGCATCTCGGACGGCCGGGGCCTCGCGATATTGGGCGACTGCGTCTTGGGCGCCGACGTTGCGGAATCACTCGGCCTCTCGCCAGGTGACTCGCTGATCACTTCACCGTCGACCCTCTTCGACCTCGCCGGCGTCTACCCGCTGAAGCTCCACGTAGCCGGGGTCTTGGAGCCGGCTTTCAGACCCGATGACGGAGCAGTGTTCGTCGACGTGAAGACCGCTTGGGTCGCGGAGGGTCTCGGCCACGGCCACGAAGACCTGGCGGGGGCCGGCGCGGACGTCGTGCTCAATCGCCAAGAGCAGTCGGTCACCGCGAACGCGAAACTCGTGCAATTCAACGAAATCACCGATTCGACCATCGACGGGTTTCACTTCCATGGCGATCCGGCGACGTATCCGCTGAGCGCCGTGCTGGCCGTACCTCACGATGAAAAGGCCGGCATCCTGCTTCGCGGCCGCTTCATCGAGAATCCAAACAGGCAGCTCGTCCGGCCCGCCAAGGTGATCGACTCCTTGAACGAACAAATCTTTCGGTTCGAGCGCATTCTCCAGCTCATCATCTGGATCGTAGGGCTCGCAACAGCCGTGATGTTCGTCTTGGTGCTGGTCCTGTCTTGGAAGCTTCGGGCCGACGAGCTAAAGACGATGGCTCGGCTCGGATGCGGCCGTTTCAAAGCCGCCCAAATCATGGGCGCGGAGATCATTCTCATGGTCGGCGCTAGCGTACTTCTCGCCACGGTCTTCGGGCTCATCGTGACGCATTTCGGGGAAACACTGCTGCAGAGCTTGATCTTGAGGGGCTCATGATCGGCGTTCAAGCGAAACCACTGCGCGCGCTCTTGTTCGTGCTCGCATTGGCGCTCGCCTGCTCGAAGGATTCCGCGAGCGACGCCCATCGCTCAGGGTCGCCGGAAGGTCCTGACACGATCTACACAGTCAACTACCCGCTCAGCTACTTTGCGAGACGTCTCGCGCCTGCCGACGTCCGAGTTGTCTTCCCCGCACCGGGTGGCGTCGACCCGGCATTTTGGAAGCCGTCCGTCGACATGATCGCCGACTACCAGCGTGCCAACCTCATCGCGTTGAACGGCGCGGGGTATGCGCGATGGACCCAGCACACCACGCTTCCCTCTACGCGCCTCGTCGTCACGGCAGACAGATGCCGGGCGAGCTTCTTGCGAACGGAGCAGAGCGTGCAGCATCGGCACGGCCCGGAAGGAGAGCACGCGCACGGCGACGTTGCGTTTACGACTTGGCTCGATTTGCGCTTAGCGCTCTGCCAGGCGAGGCACCTTCGCGCCGCCATTGCGAAGAAGTTCCCAGAGGACGATGCTGCCGCGGCCCAACGCTTCGAAGCGCTCGAACGAGAGCTCCTCGCGCTCGATCGACGGCTCGTCGCGCTGGGCAAGTCTTGGGGAAGCCGCCCGCTCTTGGCGTCACATCCCGTCTACCAGTACCTCGCCGATGCCTACGGGCTCACGATTGAAAGCCTGCATCTCGAACCGGATCAGCCGCTCACCGACGAGGATTGGAAGACGGTCGACGCGCTTCTGCAGCGCCATCCGGCCACGCTGATGCTCTGGGAAGCCACTCCCCTCCGGCCGACCGCGGAAGGTCTTCGCGCCCGGGGGCTCGACCTCGTCTTGTTCGATCCGGTTGGGAACGTCCCCGAGGAGGGCGACTTCCTGTCCGTCATGGACGCGAATGTCGAACGACTAGAATGCGCGACAAAGGCGAAGGCGTGTCCTCGATGATGCGAAGCGCGCTCCTTGCCGTGCTCGTCCTCGCGCCTGGTGTAGCAATGGCCGACGCGATCATGGTCACGCGCGCAATGACCGCTACCACGATCGCAGAGATCTTCGTGGAGGACGACGCCGTCACCGTCGAGCTCGAAATCGGGGAAGATGAGCTCGGCGCGTTTTCTCGCCTGGTCGACACAGCCGAGGCGTCACCGTCTCTTCCAGCCGTCATCCCACCGGACGCCGAGCTCTCCATCGTCGCGGATGGCAGAGCGCTTGCCGGATCGATAGTCGAGACAGAGCGTCGCAAGCGAGTCGATCGCGACGAAGTTAGCGGCGAGCCGGTCCCGAGCGACACCGAGGAAGGAGTTCTGTTCCTGGTACTGCGGTACCCCTTGAACCGCCGGCCCCAGACCTTGGTCGCAGGTCCGCCGATGAAGGACAACTACGTCGGCGCGGACATCGGCTTCGTGCTCTACCACCGCGGCATTGCGATCAACGACTTCCGATACTTGTCAGCGAAAGACCCGGTCCTGCTCGATTGGGACGATCCGTTTTACTCGCGCTTCGCGCGCAGGTCGATGAACCGGAAGTTCAACTCGCCGATGAACGTCTTTGTCTACGTCGAGCCGTTCGAGGTTCGGAAGGAGTTCGTCGTCCGACCGCTCGATCTTGCTCGGTTCACTGAGCTCGACATCGAGCCGAACGAGCCGATCGAAGCCGAACGACGGGCCGAATTTCTCAGCGATGTCGCAGGCTTCCTTGCCGAGAGGGCGCCGGTCGTCATCGACGGTAAGCGGTCGAAACCCATTCTCGATCGGATCCACTTCCTGAAGCGCGGCCTTCGAATGACCAGGGTCGTGACTCCGGACGAAACGATCGACGGAGCGAACGCAATGATCGGCGCCATCTTCGTCTACCCGGTCGATGGGATGCCGAAGGACGTTCGACTGGACTGGGATCTTTTCGACGAACGCATCGTGCGCGTCCCCGCGAGCGCGACAGACGAAGCCGGCCCCATGCCCTCGGCCCTCACACCGGGCGACAGTCAGCTCCATTGGGTGAACTACTTAAAACGGAGCTCGCAGCCGGGAAGGCTCGAGGTGCAATCACCGCAATCTCATCTGACGCTATCTCTTGCATTCACGTTGGGGGGCGTCCTCGCAGTATTCCTCCTCCTCGTCGCATGGCGGCGTAAGTCCTGGGCGTTCGGCCTGCTTGGCATCGTCCTCGCGACCGCCGCCTGGTTCGCGCCGTCCCCTTCGATGAGCGTGCCCATCCCGTCGAGTGTCCGTACGCCTTCGGGCGAAGAGGCCTCCCCGACGATTCACGCCCTCCTCTACAACATCTACCGCGCACTCGACTTTCGGGACGAGGAAGTGATCTTCGATCGCTTGGCACAGAGCCTCACGGGCGAGGTCCTCGAGCGGGTGTACCTCGAGATGAGAAAGGGACTTCGACTGGAGAATCAGGGTGGCGCCCGCGTTCGCGTTCGGGAGGTCGATCTACTCGAAGTGACGCCCGTGCCAAGCGAAGCCGCCGGCACGCTCCGCTACAGGTCCAAGTGGAACGCGACCGGCTCGGTCGGGCATTGGGGCCACACCCACCTGCGCACGAACCAGTACGACGCCCGCATCACCCTCGCCGCTACAGAGCGAACCTGGAGAATCGCTGGCATAGAAATCCTGGAAGAACAGCGACTTAGCGACGGTCAGCCCTAGCCGACTTGCGCTCCCCCTACCATTTGGTAGACATCTGACGACCAAACGGTAGGGACGATGGACGTGCGCAGTCAGATTCTCAGTCATGCCACCCGCCTATTCGCGGAGCAGGGGTATGACGGGACTTCGGTGCAAGAGATCGCTGAGGCGGTCGGCATCCGTAAGCCGAGTCTGCTCTATCACTTCAAGTCGAAGGACGAGCTCCGCGAAAACGTTCTCGCGGAAATGCTCGCCCACTGGAACGCGGTCCTGCCGGGTTTGCTCCTGAAGGCGTCGACCGAAGAGCGCTTCGACGCGACGATGGAAGCGCTGAGCGAATTCTTCATCGAGGACCCGGATCGGGCCCGCCTCTTCTTGCGGGAAACCCTCGATCGCCCAGTGCAGATGCAAGCGATGCTCTCGGCGTTCGTGCAACCCTGGGTCGAGCTGCTCGGGGAACAACTCGAGCGCGCCAAGGATCAGGGACTCGTACGGGCCGCCGTCGACCCCCAGGCGTACGCGGTCGAGGTCATCACGATGGCCGTGGCGGGAACCGCTGTCATCGACACCCTACAAACGATTCTACCGGATGACCCGGTCCGAGGAAGCACGCGAACACGTCACGCCCGTGAGCTGATCCGCGTCGCGCGCTCGAGCCTCTACACCAAGAACGAAGGCGAGAACTAGGCATGGCTAATTTCTTCAAAGACAACGCTGATCTTCAGTACTACTTCGACAAGGGCGTCGACTGGGACTCGCTCGTGCGAATCACCGAGCACGAGTTCTCAGAGGCAGACGGAGATGGGTTTGGCACAACCGAAGAAGCCGTCGACTTCTACCGGGACATCATCGAGATGTTCGGCGAGTTCGTGGCCGAGGAGATCAAGCCCTACGAGAAGGAAATCGATGAAAAGGGGGTCGATTTGGTCGACGGCGAGGTGGTGTTCCCGGAGCGGCTCGCCGGCATTTTCGAGAAGATCAAGGACCTCGACCTGCACGGCTTGACCCTGCCTCGCGAGCTTGGCGGCATGAACGCGCCGATGCTCGTCTACTTCATGAACGGCGAGCTCATGGCGCGCGCCGACGTCTCGACGATGGCGCACCACGGATTTCACGGGGGCATCGCAATGGCTGCCCTCGTCTTCTCGGCGCTCGAGGGCAGCTCGGACGTCGACCCGGTGACTGGACGAATCAACGAGACCCGTTGGCGAAAGCTCATCGAAGAAATCTCCACTGGCGAAGCCTGGGGCTGCATGGACATCACCGAGCCCGACGCAGGATCGGACATGGCGGCGCTTCGCGCGGTCGGCGAGCAGGACGCGGACGGAAACTGGTTCGTCACCGGCGAGAAGATCTTCATCACTTCAGGTCACGGCAAGTACCACTTCGTCATCGCGCGAACCGAAGACACCGACCCAGACGACCCGATGGCGGGGCTCAACGGGCTTTCGATGTTCCTCGTTCCCACCTACGAAGAGGACGCCGAAGGAAACCGCCGACGGATCGTGCAGCTCAGTCGCGTGGAAGAGAAGCTCGGGCATCACGGTTCGGCGACGTGCGGGCTCGTCTTCGACCGGGCGCCGGCCGAGCTCGTCGGTCAACGCGGCGAAGGCTTCAAGTACATGCTGACGCTGATGAACAACGCGCGACTCGGCGTGGGCTTCGAGTGCCTCGGACTCAGTGAATCGGCCTACCGTGCGGCCATCGACTACGCGGCGGAGCGCAGCTCGATGGGCAAGACCATCGATCGGCACGAGATGATCGCCGAGTACCTCGAGACGATGCATACCGAGATTCAGGGCATCCGCGCGATGGCGGTGACAGCGTGTTTTCATGAGGAAATCGCTCAGAAGCTTGCCATGGTGGTCCGCTACAGCGAGCTCGAAGGGGACGAGCTCGAGCAGGTCGAACGCCAGATGAAGTCGCACCAGAAGAAGTCCCGCCGCATTACGCCGCTTCTCAAGTACTTCGCAGCCGAAAAGGCCGTTGAGCACGCGAGAACCTCGCTTCAGATCCACGGCGGCAACGGCTACAGCACCGAATACCTCCCGGAGAAGCTCCTTCGCGACGCGCTCGTGATGCCGATCTACGAAGGCACGAGTCAGATCCAGGCGCTGATGGCGATGAAGGACACGCTCGGCGCGATCATCAGCAATCCGCAAGATTTCGTCCGGCGGATGGCGCAAGCCCGCTGGCGAGCACTTTCGAGTCGCAGCCCGCTCGAGCGCCGCGTCGCCCAGCTTCAGACGGTGTCTCTGAGCGCGCAGCAACACCTGGTGATCAAGACCGCCGGAGCCAAGGTGAGAGGCCTCCGCGGAAAGCCCATCGCGCAATGGTCCGACGAGCTCACGAAGAACTGGAACCCGAAGCGAGACTTCGCCTTCGCGATGCTCCACGCGGAGCGACTGATTCAGCTCTTGGGCGACACCGTGATCGCCGAGCTGCTTCTCGCGCAGGCCGACGAGCATCCGGAGCGCGCCGAGGTCCTCGAACGCCACCTCGAGCGAGCCGAGCCGAAGGCGCGCTACCTGCTCGACCGGATCACATCGACCGGCCAGCGCATCCTAGAACGGCTCTCACCGGAAGCGGCCGAGACGTCGAGCCAGGCCGCGGAGTGAGCGCAGCGACAGAAGGTCCTTTGGATTGAAGCTCTGATAGCGATCGTTCGCCAGGTACCATTCGTGCGTTAGGCGAACGCCCTCGGCGAGCCCAATTTCAGCACGAAAACCGAAATCACGCTCTGCCGCGTCACCGACGCAGGTCCAAGCCTGCTGCGCGCCCATCTTGGCTTTCTGCAAGTTCAAGAGCCTCGGCTTTTTGTCGAAGCGTGTGGCGAGCTCGCCGCCCAGAGCCGCAACCGAGACCAGGTGTTCCGGCAGGTCTACCGTTCGCGTGGGCCGCCCGACAGCGCGCACGACCTCGGACTGAAACTGCTCCCAGGTCACAGGTTCATCGCTCGTCAGGAAGTAGCCCTTGTTCACGCTACCCTGATGCTGCGCCCCTTCGATGATTCCGCGAACGCAGTCGTCGACGTAGATGATCGACATCAAGCGATCGCGATTTCCAAAGTACGTATTCCAGCCGAGCATCGCGCTCTGAAAAAGGTTGAAGTAGTCGACGTCGCCGGGCCCGTAGACGCCGGACGGACGAAGGATGGTCCAGGGTACCTCAGCGGCCTCCTCTTCAACGATTCGCTCGGCCTCTAGCTTGCTTCGTCCGTAGTGCTCGATGGGGCGGGGCGGATTCTCTTCACGGTGCGGGGCCGATGTCGCCGAGGGGCCGTAGGACGTCAACGACGACACCAGGACGAACCGCTTGACGGCAGGGTGTCCCGCCCGGAGCGCGGCGAGCAGATTTTGCGTCGGCGTCACGTTGCCCGAGCGGAAGTCCTCGTAGGAGCTGCCCTTGGTCACGCCCGCGACATGCAAGACGTAATCGGGCCTCTCCTCGGTCATGAGCCGCTCGAGATCCCCTGTCTTCCCGTAGTCGGCTTGAACCGAGCGGCCGGCCTCCGACGGCGGCGAACCCGGGCGACGAATCGCGACGACGTCGGAGCCTGCGGCTAGGAGCTCGTCCCGGAGCCGGCTGCCGATGAAGCCGCTGGCCCCGGTGATCAGTACTTTGCCTTCGAGTTTGGGCATGACCATCGCCACGTCGTGCCTCGCAGCGCTCGAATGTGCAAGCCCGGATTGACCCGGGGCGTGAGCTGAGAAACGCTGCGCGGCATGACTGGGCGGTTCCAAACGATATCCCCGGTGGATGGCAGCATTGTTTTCGAGCGCTCGCTCGACGGCCCGAGCGAGGTGGAGCAAACCCTGGCTCGCGCGGCCGGTGCTTTCGACTCTTGGCGGGCTCTCGCCCTCGACGAGCGCTGCACGATGGTGCGCCGCTTCGTCGAGCTTGCGGCACATGACTCCGACGCCGTCGCTCAGGAGCTGACGATGCAAATGGGGCGGCCGGTGCGCGACGGCGGAGGTGAAGTGGGCGGCTGGCTCCTCCGTGGCAGGACGATGATCGACCTCGCCGGCGAAGGCCTGGCGGACATCGAGCTCGATGCGCGCGATGGCTTCACCCGCTTCATTCGCCGCGAGCCCTTGGGCGTCGTGTTCGTCGTTGCGCCGTGGAACTACCCCTGGTTGACAGCCGTCAACGCGCTCGTCCCGGCTCTCGTCGCCGGGAACCCGGTCGTGCTCAAGCATTCCGAGCAAACCCCTCTCGTCGCACAGCGCATTGGACGCGCCGCCAAGGAAGCCGGGCTCCCGGAGGGCGTGCTCCAAGTTCTCTACCTGAACCACGACGGCGTTGCAGACGTCATCGCCGATTCTCGCGTCGCGTTCGTCGCGTTCACCGGCTCCGTGGGCGGCGGTCATGCGATTCAGCAAGCCGCATCGAAGCGGTTCATCGGCGCGGCGCTCGAGCTCGGCGGAAAAGACCCCGCCTATGTATGCGCGGACGCCGATATTGAGCGTTCGGCGGCCAACCTCGTCGACGGCTCGTTCTACAACGCGGGACAATCCTGCTGCGGAATTGAACGAATCTACGTCCACCGGGACGTGTACCAACCTTTTCTCGAAGCCTTCGTCACCGTTGCGAATCAGCTCGTCCTCGGAGATCCTCGCCATTCGTCGACCACACTCGGGCCGGTCGTTCGACTACGTGCAGCGGAGAGCATCCAAGCCCAAATCGACGAAGCGCTCTCCGCGGGCGCGCGCGGCCTGCTGGACCCGGCGAGTTTTGAAGAGGCCGCCCGAGGCCTTCCCTACATGGCGCCCCAAGCTCTGGTCGACGTCGACCACTCGATGCGAATCATGAGCGAGGAGACCTTTGGGCCCGCGGTCGGCATCATGGCGGTCCGTGACGATGCCGAAGCGATCGCCTTGATGAACGACAGCGACTACGGGCTCACCGCTTCGATCTGGACGAGCGACCTAGAGCACGCGATGCAGGTCGGGCCGCAGGTCGAGACCGGAACGTGGTTCATGAACCGTTGCGACTACCTCGATCCAGAGCTCGCCTGGGTAGGCGTCAAGGACTCCGGACGCGGCTGCAGCCTATCGACCCTCGGGTACGCGCAGCTCACTCGCCCCAAGTCGTTTCATCTCCGGCACGAGCCCGGGTAGCCTGGTCATCGAGGGCGAGGTCGCTATAGTCGGCCGCGATGAAGCCGCCGGTTCTCCACTGTCGTCACGTTTCCAAACGCTACGGGAAGTTCACGGCGCTGAAAGACCTCTCGCTCGAGGTCTATGAGGGCGAGATTTTCGCCCTACTCGGCCCGAACGGCGCCGGGAAATCCACCTTGATTCATTGCATCACCGGCCTGGCCAAACAGAACACGGGAAGCATCGAGGTCCTTGGCTTCGATACGGTGAACG
>JBLYYU010000330.1:0-12469 GCA_048550275.1 Polyangiales bacterium | reverse complement strand
TGGGGCATTGCGGTGGGTGGTGCAACGCTCGCGTTGGAATCGGCGCTGGAGAATCCTTCTCTCTTCCCCGCGCAAGCCATAGGAGCGTCATGATCGATCCCCGCATCGCGTTCGCCTCGGCAATCGCCCTCCTGTTCCCCGTGATCGGCGCCGGTTGCGAATCCTCGAACAAGATCGTCACCCCCGACCGCTGGGTTCCCACGATAACGGACGAGTTCGACTCGGGCACTGCACCGTCGGCCGATCTCTGGGTGATCGAGACCGGCTACGGCTCCGATGGATGGGGCAATGACGAGTGGCAGCTCTATACGGACTCTCCGGACAACGTTCGGCTCGAGGACGGGCTCTTGGTGATCTCGGCACAGTGCCCTGAGCCGCCCTGTGGGAAGCGAGACGGCTCGATCACCTCGGCCCGAATCAAGACGCAAGGGCTTTTCCAGCAGGAGCACGGCCGGTTCGAGGCCCGAATCAAGCTCCCCGACGGACGGGGCCTTTGGCCTGCCTTTTGGATGCTCGGCGCGAACATCGAAGAGGTCTCCTGGCCGAACTGCGGCGAGATCGACGTGATGGAGAATTTCGGGCGGGACCCGCAAGTCGTCAGCGGTAGCCTCCACGGGCCGGGGTATTCCGGAGGTCAAAGCATCTCGACCGAGTTTCCACTGTCGAGCGACGGCACGTTCAGCCCGACGATGAACGAGGCATCTACCGGTGACTGGTCGGGCAACCTGGTTGTCCCAGTTGCCGGGACATCCCGGCTGATCAAGCAAGCCAACATCGGGGAGGGGATCGTCGAGCCGAACGATGAGGTCACCGTTGCGTTCGCGGTGCGCGGAACCCTGACGGGCCAGACGGGCGCCATTTATGCCGAGCTCCTCTCGGAGGTCGACGACGGCGGAGTCTCCAAGGCCGAAACTCTCGGAGACGGCCCGATTGTTCCGACCGGAGAGTGGGTGACCTATTCATACACGGCGACCGCAGGCGATGACGTGAGCGCTGGGCTCACGTTTCAGCTGAGGGCCGAGTGCGATGCCGTCGAACGCTGCGGGGTCGATGTCTACTTCGATGATGTGACGGTGACCACCGGCGGCGCCGAGCTCGCCATCAACGGTGGTTTCGAGTCCGAAACCACCGCGGGTTGGACGGTAGGGACTTTCGCCGACGGCTTTCACATCTTCCACGTCGAGTGGGATCCAAGCCGCATCACATACTGGGTCGACGGGCTGTTCTACAGGGCTGTCGCCACTTCCGACGTGGTCGCGCAAGGGGACTGGGTCTTCAACCAAGACTTCTTCGCCCTGCTGAATCTCGCAGTGGGGGGGAATCCCGTGCCTTCCCCCGACCCCGCCGGCACCGCCTTCCCGGCGGAATTGCTCGTCGACTACGTTCGCATTTTCGAGCGTGGCAAGTGACTGCCTCCGCCGCGAAGCACTACGAGACGGCGCCCGAAGATCGCATCTCGCTTCCGCACAAGTTGATTTACGGCCTGGGTGGTTTCGTCAACAACCTCCTGGCCGCGGCAAGCGGCGGCATGATCATCGTGTTGAACTTGGGGCTCGGCATGAGCCCGTGGCTCGTCGGCCTGCTCGGCGCGCTGCCTCGGCTCACGGATGCCCTGACCGACCCATTGATGGGCTACATCTCGGACCACACGCGCTCGAGGTGGGGACGGCGGCGGCCCTATATTTTCGTGGGCGCCATCACGGCGGGCTTGATCTTCGCCCTACTCTGGCAGTTGCCCGAAGGTCGAAGCGAGAGCTTCTATTTCTGGGTCTTTCTCGCCATCTCGATGATTTTCTACTTGGCGTACACGGTTTTTGCGACTCCCTGGGTTGCGCTCGGCTTCGAGCTGACGCCGGACTACCACGAGCGCACGCGGCTCATGGGTGTGCAGAACTTCTTCAGTCAGCTCGCCTACGTGATCTCTCCTTGGTTCCTCCTGTTCATGCAGTACGAGCCGTTTTTCGACGATATGGTAACCGGGGCAGCGGGTTTGGCGATCATCATCGGCTTACTGACGGCGGGCGTCGGAATCCTGCCGGCGATCTTCTTGAAGGAGCCCTACCGCGCCGACGCCATGGCGCACCTCTACGAGCCCGACCGAACAGACAGGGCGAAGCGGAAAACCGAACAGAACCCTCTCGTCGCCAGCATGGTCGACTTCTTCAAAGGGTTCGTGGCTACGCTTCGCTTCCGACCGTTCTTGAAGCTGTGCGCCGCGACCTTCCTGGTGTTCAACGGGTTCATGTTGATCTCCTCGTTTCAGTTCTACGTCATCATTTACTATGTGTTTGGCGGCGATAAGGTCTTGGGCGCCGAGTACGTCGGCTACTCGGGCACGCTCTCGGCGGCCGGCACCTTCTTCGTCATCGTCTTGATCACCTGGCTCGCCACCAAGATCGGCAAGCGTCGCGCGTTCTACGTGGCAACCGGGGTCTCTATCGTCGGCTATGGCCTCAAGTGGTGGTGCTACAACCCAGAGGTCCCCTGGCTTCTCCTCTTGCCCGCACCCTTGATGGCGTTTGGCCTCGGCGGGCTCTTCACCCTGATGGGGTCCATGATCGCCGACGTCGTCGACCTCGATGAGCTCGAAACCAACGAGCGTCGAGAAGGCATGTTTGGTTCGATTTACTGGTGGGTGGTCAAGCTCGGAATGGCCGCGGCGCTCGCTGGCGGCGGCCTGCTTCTGGAGGCCACCGGCTTCAACGTCGAGCTCGAGGGAGCCCAAACCGACTCGACACTCCTGTGGATGCGTTTGTTCGATATCTTGGTGCCGATGATCACCTCGGCCGTCGCCATATGGATTGTCGCCTCCTACGAGATCACGGAAGAAAAGGCGCACGAGGTTCGGGCGGAGCTCGAACGCCGGCGTGGTGTCATTTCGAGCGCCGACGTGGAGCGCGCATCGGAGTATCCATGAAACAAACCGGAGGGTTCGCCGCGATCGCGATTGCCGCCGTTGGATGCCACTCGACGTCCGGCAATGTGCATTCACCAATCTCCGCGGCGCCGGGGCAGCAGTCGGTAAAGGCCTTGGTAGCCGGTGAAATCATGGCCGTTGCCTACTCCGGGTTTCGGGAAGGCCAGTATCCGGATCGCGGCCACGGCGCCGTGAACCCGAGCGCCGACGAGATTCTCGAAGACCTCAGGATTCTGGTCGCCCACGATTTCAAGCTGATCCGCCTCTACGACTCCGGCGAGAACTCTTCGCTCACCCTCGAACTGATTCGGCAGCACCGTCTCCCGATCAAAGTGATGTTGGGTATCTGGCTGGAGGCGGAGTTCAGCAATCATGAAGGCTGCCCCTGGCTCCATGAGCCGATTCCAGAAGAGGACTTGGCGGCCAACACCTCGAGAAACGCCGAGGAGCTGAAACGCGGAATCAAGCTCGCGCGGGGCTTTGAAGACGTCGTGGTCGCCGTCAACGTCGGCAATGAAGCGCTCGTCGATTGGAACGACCACATGGTGCCGGTGGAAACCGTGATCGCCTACGTCCGACAGCTGAAGGCTGCGATCGACCAGCCTGTCACCGTCGCTGAGAACTACGTCTGGTGGACGCGCCACGGCGCCGGGCTCGGCGCCGAGGTGGACTTCCTGGGTGTGCACACGTACCCGCAATGGGAGGGGAAAACCATCGACGAGGGACTCTCCTACACCCTCGAGAACGTCGAAGGTGTCCGCGCGGCCCTACCCGATAAGCCCATCGCGATTCTCGAGGCAGGCTGGGCGACCATCGCGGAAGAATTCGGCGACCGAGCCAACGAGGCGAACCAGGCGCGCTACTACCTCGAGATCGCAGATTGGGCGCGTCGCACGAATACGACGGTCTTCTTCTTCGAGGCGTTCGACGAGCCCTGGAAAGGCGATCCGAATGCTCCGCTGGGCGCGGAGAAGCACTGGGGCTTGTTCAACGTCGACAGAACCCCGAAGCAAGTCGTTCAGGGGTTGCCGGGCACGAGCGCCCGCCCCCATTGAAGGCCGAACCGCCGTTGCAGAGTCACTCGCCGAGCACGAGTGAGCCGAAGATCCCGGCGTCGATCCAGCCACGGTCTTTGTGCTCGCCTGGCGCGGATTCGGAGCCGATGAAGTTCTCGCGAAGCTCGCTTCCGTCGTTGTCGCACCAGGCGATCATCAGCCCCATCACTTTACCGGCGCTTAGCTCGACCGGCACGTTCTTGTCTGACCCATCGACGTAGTCGTCCGTGTAAACGTCGATAGCCAACTCCCAGACGACCTTGTTGCCATGTTGTCGCCAACGGCTCTGCACGTGATGGGAGTAGTCGTGCGGCAACTTGTCGGGGCCGATATCGATGGCCCGGTTGTCGAGCGACATATGGTAGGCGAACGCATTGTGATTGTACTGGTGATTGCCGCCTGAATGGTCCTCGTCCAAAAAGATCTCCAGGCAGTCGTCGTCCCAATACTGGTCCAGCGGGTCGCGGTGGCTGTCGATCAAAACATCATCGACGAGCTCGGCGAGGATGTAGATTCGCTTCTTGGTCCAGACAACCTTGAAGCGACCCTGAAAATCCTCGGCCGAGTACTCGGGGCCGAGCCAGCGGTGTTTGAGCTCCTGCCAGCGAGCCCGCTTCCAAACGGCCTCGTCGGCAACGCCGTCGACCGTCGGCGCTTGCTTCGCGTGCGGAGCACGGTACTCGCTACGTCCTGGGTCGTGCTTGGAGCGTTTGGCTGCAGCGCCCGCCGGCGCAAGCAGCAAGGCGAACACGGCAAGCAAGGGAAACACGGCTCTCATGCCATGCACCGGCTTGCGATCAGACGAATTTCGGATTGCCATCTTTGTCCCAGAGCCCCCAGTACGCACCGACATCCCCCTCGTCGCCGACTTTCCAGGCTTCGTCGAACGACGAGAAATAGAAAATCTCGATACCCTCTTCGTGGGCCCACTGGTACGTCCGGATGAAGTACTCGAGCGCGTGGTCGTACGAAGGGATCGCCGTGCCAAAGGGCGAGCCGACACTCGGCCAGCCGGTCTCGCTGATGATGACCTTCTTGCCCGCCGCGACGTTCTGCGCCCTTCGATACATGTCCTTCATATACAAGACGGCGTACTCCGCCGGGCAACTTTCCCAAAAGGGGTAGCAATTGACCAGCAGCGCATCGCAGGCCGCCGCGACGCGCGGATGGTCTTCGAAGAGGAAGTACGCATCGACGGTGCCCACCAAGACCCCGGGCACGGCCGCCTTCGCGCGCTCGATGTAATCGATCAGCTGATCCTCGCTGAGGTCTTCGCGCAACATGACTTCGTTGCCGACCGCGAGGATGTCCGCATGCCCAGCGCGGGCGACCTCGATTCCATTGCGCAGCTCGATTTCGTTCACGTCGAGCTCCTCGGACAACCCGACACCAACCATCGACTTCAAACCGTACTCGCGTGCGATGCGAGGCGTTTCCTGGTTGCCCTCGCGACACGAGAAGCTCCGGATCCAATGCGTATAGGGCTGAATGATCTTCATCCGCTCGCGGATCTGTTCCTCGCCGATCTCCGTCCCCGGAGCCTGCCCCTCGACGTACGGACTAAACGATATCCCGTGTATCTTCTGCCGCAGGATTGCCTGGAGCAGCTCGATCTTGTCGGCGCGCGTCATCTGCGAGAAATCGGTCCCGAGAAGCCCCGGAAAGCCTGGCACCTGGTAACCCGACCGCCTGAGCGAGACGGCGGCGCTCGACCGGGAGCTCACCGAAAAATCTTTACTGCCTGCTCGCGACACAATCCGTCCATCCCGGCGCTCTGAGCGCCGTCTACGTTGAGCCCTCGAGCCGCGCCATCACTTCGTTGCTGAGCTGCGGGATCACCCCGAGCGCCCCCATGTTCTCGTGGACCTGCTCGACACGGCTCGCGCCCGTGATGACCGTAGACACGCGCGGATTCTTCGCGCACCAGGCGATGGCAAGTTGCGCGGGGGTGCAGCCGAGCTCTTTCGCGACGTCGATCACGCGTCGAACCTGGGCATGGTTGTCCGGCGCGGTGATGTACTCGCTGAGCCACTCGTAGCCCGGCAGCGCCGCGCGGCTATCTGACGGCACTCCGTCGAGGTACTTCCCAGTCAGGGCGCCGGACGCGAGCGGGCTCCAAACCGTGGTACCCATCCCATGCTTCTCGTAGAGCGGTGCGTATTCCTTTTCGACACGCTCGCGTGACAAGAGACTGTATTGCGGCTGCTCCATCACCGGCTTCCGAAGGTGATTTCGCTCGGCGATCTCATAGGCCTCTTCGATCGCCTCGGCGGGCCATTCCGAGGTCCCCCAGTAGTGCGCCCTACCCGAAGCAATGATGTCGCTCATCGCCCAGACGACCTCTTCGACAGGCGTCTCGGGATCATCCCGATGGCAAAACAGCAAATCGACGTGGTCGAGACCGAGGCGTTCGAGCGAACCGTCGATCCCGTGCATCAAGTACTTGCGATTCAGGGTCTTTTTGCTGTTTGGGCCGTCGTTCAAGCCCCAATAGAGCTTGGTCGAGATCACGTACGACTCACGGGGCCAACCCAGCTCCCGAGCGACCTGCCCCATGATGACTTCCGACTTTCCGCCGGCGTAGACCTCCGCGTTGTCGAAAAAATTCACGCCCGCCTCCCAGGCGGCCTGCATGCACTGCAACGCGGTCTCCTTGCCGAGCTGATTGTGAAACGTCACCCAAGAGCCAAACGACAGCACGCTCACCTTGAGGCCCGCGTTTCCCAGTCGTCGGTATTCCATCTCTGCCATGCCGTCGTCTTGCCTCCGTCTAGAGAACATCGCCTGCTCGCGGCAACGTGTGAGCCAGCCCCTCGAGGCCGATAGTGAGAATAGAAGCAGGGCGGTACGCTGTCCATCGCCGAGCGCTACAGTATTCAGTTGAAGAAGCTCGACCTGACAGCGCTCGTTTCGTTCGGACCTAGTGCTGCCGCAGCATCTGGCTCAGGCGCCCAGCAGCTCTGCTTCGAGCTCCTCGAGGCTCTTGCCTTTCGTCTCCGGCAAGAGGCGCATGAGAAAGATCAGGCCTAGTATCGCGAACAGGCCATAGATGAGGAACGTCAGGCTGTTTCCCAGATTCTGAAGCTCCCAGGGAAAGATGAGCTGCACGAAAAAGCTCACCGCCGAGTTGATCAGCCCAACGAAAGATATCGCGAGCCCGCGAAGCCTGTTCGGAAAGAGCTCCGAGAACAGCACCCACATGACCGGGCCCAGCGAAATAGCAAAGCTCGCCACGAAACCCAGGATGCCGACGAGGATGATCGTGGGATTCATGTCGATTGCCGCGCCAACTAGGGCCGACTGATGGCTCTGGAAGGTCTCGCTTCCGACGGCGTCCACCATCGCTTGCCGAAAGGCGAGGTCACTACCGTACGTGTGATCGAGTATCGGCTGTAGCGCATCCGTGCTGATCGCCGGCGGCAGCGCAGCCGCGGCATCACTCGTGAGAGTGTAGGTGGCGGAGCCGAAACCGTAGGAAAGGAGCAGCATGCATAGGGCGATGCCCATGAGCCCAGCCCCTAACAACGGACGTCGGCCGAGGCGATCGATGAACAAGATCGCGAGCACCGTAAATATGAGGTTCACGAGGCCCACCAGCACGGCCTGCATGAAAGAGGCGTCGGTACCAATCCCGGACTGCTCGAATATCATGGGCGCGTAGAAGAAGACCGAGTTGATGCCGGTGATCTGCTGGAGAACTGCAACCGAGACGCCGACTAGGAGGACCAGTCTCATCGCGGGTCGAAACAGCTCACGCAAAGAAGCGCGTTCCGTGCTCTCCTCGGCGTGCAGCGAAGCTTTCACGGCCTCGATGTCGGCCTCCGCCTGATCGCGGTCCGTTACCTTTTCGAGCACGCGCCGAGCGTCTTCATCCCTCCCGTTCATCACCAGCCAGCGAGGGCTCTCGGGCACCGCGAACAGGGCGAGGAAGTAGAAGATGGCCGGCAGCGCTTCGACGCCGAGCATCCAACGCCAGTTCCATTCACCGAGGCGAAGGGCTTCCGCCCATGCGAGGTCCGAGCTCCCAAAATGCAGGATCAAGTAGTTCGTGAAGAACGCCGCGGAGATGCCGACTACGATGTTGAGCTGGTTGAACGACACCATGCGACCGCGCATCGCCGGCGGCGCGATCTCCGCGATGTACATCGGCGCGATGATCAGCGCGGCGCCGACCCCGAAACCGCCGAGCATGCGCGCGGCAACCAAGGTGACGAAAGTCGGCGCAAGCGCAGACGCCAGCGCCGAGATCGCAAAGAGCACGGCCGCGATCGCGAGAACCGGGCGTCGGCCCAGACGATCGCTGAGCGGCCCCGACACCATCATGGCGAACGTCGCCGTCAGCGTCAGTGACGCGACAGCCCAGCCCAGCTCGATCTTGCTGAGATCGAACTCGGGCTCGATGAAGGTGACCACACCGGAAATCACCGAGGCGTCGAAGCCCATGAGAAAACCGCCGAGCGCGACCGTAAGAGCAACTCTGATCGCGTAGCGCATGATGCTCGTGCCCTAGGTCCCCACCCGCGATGCCGATGCGGATGATTGCACCGACTCGGTAGCCGCTTCCTCGCGGCCTGTCGAACAGCGGCCGGCGATGAGGTGGCCTATTCGAAAGTCACCAGGAGATTGTCGTAGAAAACGCCGGAAGGTTCGAAGTTCGTCGCCGTAGCGGCAAATCCGAACTGCAGGACCTGCCCTATGAGGGCGTTGTCGACTAGCAATGTGATCGAGTAGCGGTTCCAAGTATCCGGAATCGCCGTCGTGTCGACTCTGATGAAGTTCGTCGTTGCGAAGCCAGCACCAGGATCCAGCGTTTTGATGAACGCAAAGGCTGTACTGTCGCATGGAGGGTTGGGTGTGTACTCCACACTCGTGGGGTCGCACCTCGGAAGGGTCGGATCGTTGATATCACCGCGCTTGGCGTCGAAGCTGAACGTGTAGGTTCCGAGATCCGCGGATGTAATCAGCGTGTCCGGATTACTGTACGGTTCTTGGAACGTGTTCGCCTCGACCAGGTTGCCTGCTTCCTGATTGGCTCCGTTGTTGTAGTCGCTGTAGATCACCAACACCTGCTCGCCCTGAGGGCCGCCGCCTTGACCCAAGGCGATGCTGCTAAAGCCTGGGGTGCCGTTCGGTGCGCTAAATGGGCCGTAGCCTTGGATGGGGGTTCCATCCGGCTGGAACTCGTTGCCGAAGACCAGGAATCCGGCACCGCCTGGCGCCGTCCCCAGCGCGGTCCCGCTGGTTTGGTCGAGTGACTCGAAGTCCTCCTCGTAAAACACTTCGACGTTTGGTTCGCAGACCCCGGCGTTGCAGGTGCCGGTCTCGTCGTCGCAAGCAGTTCCGTCGGGGACGTTCGAGCTCTCGCACTGACCGTTGTCCGGATTGCAGGCCGCGGCGGTGCAGTCGTTGCCGTCATTCACGCACATGACGCCCTCGCACAGGTCGTTGGGCTCGCAGACGCCCGCGCTGCAGGTGCCCGTGTCGTCTTCGCAGGCGGTTCCGTCCGCAACGTCGGAGGTTTCACATGCACCGGTGCTCGGATTGCAGGCCGCGCTGGTGCAGTCGTTGCCGGTGTCGTCGCAGGTCACGCCCTCACAGGGGTCGTTGGGCTCGCAGACGCCCGCATTGCAGGTACCGGCGCCGCCGTCACAGGCGTTGCTGTTGTTCGAGGTCCCACAGGTCCCCGCGTTGCACACGGCATCGATGCACTCGTTGCCCGTATCCGGGCAGTCCGCGTCGACCGCACACTCTGGGTTGGGCTCGCAGACACCCTCGCTGCAGGTGCCGCTTCCACCATCGCAGGGATTGGTGTTGTTCGAGCTCTCGCACTGGCCGTTGGCCGGATTGCAGGCCTCGTCGGTGCACTCATTGCCGTCGTCTTCGCAGAGGACGTCCATACAGAGGTCGGTGAGAACACACTGGCCGTTCATGCACATCCCCGAATCTTCGTCGCAGCTCGTTCCGTCATCGACGTTCGAGGTCTCGCAGTCGCCCGTATCGGGGTTGCAGACGGCAGCGGTGCAATCGTTGCCGTCGTCTTCACAGGTGACATCCATGCAGAGGTCCTTCGCGACGCATTCGCCCGCCATGCACATTCCAGCGCCTGCGTCGCAGTCGGTCCCGTCTGAGACGTTCGAGCTCTCACACTGGCCGTTGGCCGGGTTGCAAGCCTCCGAAGTGCACTCGTTGCCGTCGTCTTCACAGGTGACGTCGTCGCAAGGGTTGCCGTCACCCGCTACGCAAATCACGCGCACGGTCCACATGCTCATGCAGTAGGCGCCCTCGTCGTCGGTCACCAAGACCGTGATCTCGTCGTCACCGGCCTCCGTGCAGGTGTACGTCGTCGATGGGGCCGCAGGGTCGGCGATCGAGCCGCTGCCCGCGCTCCAGAGATATGCGATCGGATCGCCCTCCACGTCCGAGGCGCTGGACTCGAGACTGATGTCGCTGCCGACCGAAGTCTGAAGCGGGGAAACCACCATTTTGGTGAGCTGCGCACAGATGTTGAACTTGCCGTCGACACGCACTGCACCGAGCACCTCCGCGACCTTACAGCGGAGCACCACCATCACCGGCGTCGACGCGCCGACCTCGACGTCGAACTCGGCCGAGCCCTTGCACGATACCTGCTCGTCGTCAGAGACCGCGCTCAGCTCGACCAGATACGGCTCCTCACCGACAGGAAGACCGAAGACCTCGACGGAGGCCGTCGACCCTGGCGCGCTGACATCGATGGAACCGTCCATTTCCATGTCGTTGCCCGTGATCACCCATTCGACGACGTCGATCTCGATTTCGCCGTCTAGAACGAGGCTCAAGTCGAGACCTCCGGCCGCATCACCTGATGTGGTGTCGGTAGAACAACCTGCGACCCCTGCGAGGGCGACGAGACAACATAGAATCCAATGCATCGCTCGAGAATCATTCATGGGGGGCTCCGAATTGTTCCGGTGGGGGACCTCGGACGCTACCACCGTTTCTCCTTGAGTCTCAAGCGTTTCGGGACGTACAAAGACCTGCCAGGACGGTCTCCCCAACCCTCGCGGCGAACCACTCTCCGGGAGCGAAATCAGCAGGGAATCTGCTCCTGTTTCTTGTGCGCTGGCTTACATATCGATCCTAGCTACTCACCTATCCGGGTCAGTGACCAATGAGCACGACGATTCCTCGCAAGAACGCAGACGCTAGTCGAAGAATGCCCAGAGTCGCGCCTGCGATCGCGATTGCGGTCTTTGTGCTGGGCATCGACGCGTCCAGCGTCGCGGCAGACGCCATCCCGGTGAGGCTCCGTCAAACCGAGCAAGGCTGGCAACTGCTGCGGAACGGTGAGCCGTACTTCATCCGTGGCGCCGGGGGGGACGCCTCGCTCGAGCAACTGGCGGCCGCGGGCGCAAACTCGGTGCGCACCTGGGCTGCCGATGACATCGACGCGCGCCTCGACGCGGCGCATGCCCTCGGCCTCTCGGTAACGGTTGGCATCTGGCTCGGGCACGAGCGCCACGGGTTCGACTACAGCGACGCGTCCCAGGTCCGCGCGCAAATCGAGCGCGCCCGCCAGACCGTGCTCCGGTACAAGGACCACCCGGCAGTCCTCCTCTGGGGCATCGGCAACGAGATGGAAGGCTTCGGCGCTGGCGACAACCCTGCAATCTGGAAGGCAGTCAACGACATCGCCGCCATGGTGAAGAAGCTCGACCCGCTGCACCCGACCATGACCGTCACCGCCGAGCTCGGTGGCGGGCGCCTGGACGGTGTGCACCAGCGCTGCCCCGCAATCGACATTCACGGCATCAACTCCTACGGCGGCGCGCTGTCTGTAGCTGAGCGCTACCGCGCCGGCGGAGCGACCAAGCCCTATGTGCTCACCGAGTTTGGGCCGCCCGGGGTTTGGGAAATCCCGAAGAACGCCTGGGGTGCGCCCATCGAGCAGACGAGCACGGAGAAGGCGGCGTCCTACCGGCGCAGCTACGAGCGTGGCGTCACCGGCGCACCTGGCCTCGCGCTCGGATCGTACGTCTTCAACTGGGGCTTCAAGATGGAGGCCACCCCGACCTGGTACGGCATGTTCCTGGCGGACGGTGCCCCACTCGGGGCGGTCGATGTGATGACCGAGCTTTGGTCCGGAAGCCCTCCTGCGAACCTGGCGCCCACGGTGCAGCCCTTGGTCATCGAGGGCGAGTCGCAATTGGAACCAGGTGACGAGGTGCGCGTGCGCGCCGTCATCGTCGATCCCGAAGGCGGCGCGATCCGCGTTCGCTGGGTGCTGCACCGCGAGTCGGGCGACTACATGACCGGCGGTGACTTCCGGCCCATGCCGGCCGAAGTCGAGGATGCCATCCTCGAGGTCCGATCCAGCGGCGCCCGAGAAGTCCTACCAGCTGAAGATCGTGGACCCGATGGGCAAGACCGTGCACGAGCTGGGGGAGATCGAGCTCAACGCGTTCGGGGCGTTCGACGGCGAGTACACGGTGCCCGAGACCGGGGCTGTCGGCTGGTA